>CAJWOB010000114.1 GCA_913043885.1 uncultured Spirochaetaceae bacterium
ACGATCATTCCCGCCACAGCAAACGCGGCAAAGGCCAGAAAGGAACGCTGATACGCCACGGTGGTGGCGATGGATTGTTCAATGAAAGACTGCAGAAGCACACCGGCGAGAGCGGTGCCGACCACCGATCCCAGAAAACGAAGCATGCTGTAGAGCCCGGAGGCCATTCCGGCCTGAGTAGAGGACATGTTACGCAGTGCGGCGTGATGCAGTGGGGCGAGAATCAGTCCAGCACCGGCGCCGTAGTAAGCGAGGTTTAGGTACACAATCCAAACCGGTGTCTCGGCAGAGAGCCATGAAAAGATCAGCATCACCGAGCCCTGCACGCCCAGACCCAGGATCACCACCCAACGCTGCCCCCACCGCGCAGACAACCGGCCACCGAGACCGACCGCCGGGGCCATTACCCCGGGGCTGATCATCAGCGCTCCGCCTAGCTGTGCCAGGCTCAACTCGTGGACATCAACCAGATAGAGCGGGACCAGGAAACCAAGGCCGCCCATCAGCACCATTCTCATGGCCGCGCAGAAGGTGGCGCGGCCGAACAGCCGATTGCCAAAGACACCAAAGGATACGAAGGGGAGCTTCTGCCGCCTCTCCCACCACCAGAAGGCCCCGAAAAGCACGATGGTTAGCGCGAGCAGCCGCCAGTCGCGCAACGGGGCCACGCCGGTTATGGGACGACTCGAGAGGTAGAACACCAGAGCCGTAGTGGCTGCCGTAAGGAGGACTACTCCTACCCAATCGAACGAGCGCAAGAACCCCGGCCGGGGCTGATTCGTATCCGGTGGTATGCCGCGGTACGCGACGAGGAAGGCAACCATCCCGATGATCAGCGGGGGCACGAACGCGGATCGCCATCCGAACGCGGCGACGAGAAGGCCTCCAACCAGAGGTGCGACGAACCCCGTGGTAGGTCCGACCGTGCTCCAGGTCGCCAAGACTCTGATCCTATTCCTGTCCCGACGGAAGGTGGCGGAAATGAGAGCCAGCCCAAGAGGCGTCATGCCGGCCAGGCCAATGCCTTGGATCGCCATGCCGACCATCACCCAACCGAGAGTTGGGCTGGCAGCGGTCAACAGAGCACCAATCGAGGAGAGCAGCGCCCCAACCAGAATCAGCCGCCGCGCTCCCAGACCGTCGCTCACGCGACCGTACACAGGCATCAGCGCAACGAAGGGCAGAGTAAAGGCGACCGCCACCCACGCGGTCATGTCAGCCTGCAGCTGAAACAGATCACGGATGATCGGCAGCGCCACTCGTGACACCGAGCTGGTCAGCGGCATGAGCGCTCCACAGAACATGAGGGCGATCAGAATTCGCCTATTAGGCTGCGAAAGGATAGGACTCGACCTCACAGGTAGCCTACACAGTTTCGCACACGTATCAGCGGAGCGGCGTCACTGACGGTGCCGGTATAATAGCGGTCTGCATGGCATTCACTGCGAAGAAGCGCGGCAAGCTCACCTATTACTACGAAGGCGACGAGCCGGTGCTGTCCAACCTGGTCGTCGAGGAGTTGCCGGATGGCGATCTGCGCATCTGCTTTGCCGGCCTGACCGGCGGCTACTCCGCCACCGGCGTATTGAAGCTAGACGGCGTCGCCTCCATGGACCCGGAGGTCGAGGTCCCACTGGTGTTCGAGTGCTGGGAGCGCTGGCTGCAAGAGGCCGGCATCTGTGACGCCATAGCGGACGTGGATTTCATCGAGATCCACGCATTTGGTTGCCAGCCCAAGTCCCCCAACCCGATAGTCGATCCCGCAGGGTACGCGCGCGAACAAGAGCGCCTGCGTGAGGCGTACGCTCGCGCCTACCGCGGTTTCTTCCGGGAGCAGTGCCCGGACAACGGCGTCCCCGCACGCTTCACCGTGCATGTGGTCGACGTGCCCGACAAGGCTGCATCGTACGAGTTCTACGGCACGGCGCTCTATCAGCGTGCCCTGCACCAAGGCTGATGTCGCACCCGGGAGGCGCGGGAGGCGCCGATGAGTGACCGCATCGACATCGTGCTCAAGGGTGGGCACGTCATCGACCCCGCCAATCAGATCAGCCAGGTGATGGATGTGGCCATCGCCGGCGGGCGCATCGGCAGTGTCGCCCGCGACATCCCACCGCCGCACGGCGCACAGGCGATCGACGTTGCCGGCTGCTACGTGGCGCCAGGCCTCATCGACATTCACGTGCACGCCTACCACACGCGCGAACCGGAAGGGCTGAGCGTGGTGATCGACCATCATTCGTTTCGCTCGGGTGTGACCACCGTCGTCGATACCGGCACCGCCGGCGCCAAGCACTTCCTGCACTTCAAGCGCACCGTCATCGACGCCGCAAAGACGCGCATCTTCGCGTTCGTGAACATCGTCAAGTCGGGGATGATCGGCGACTTCGAGCAGGACGTCGCGGAGATGGACCCGGAACTGGCGGCGTCGATCTGCCTCGCCTACCCGGCGCAGTGTGTGGGCATCAAGACCGCCCACTACTGGACCTCCGCCGCGTTTGACGAGGCGCATCCACCTTGGGCCGCTGTTGATCGCGCGTTGGAGGCCGCCGCTATCTGCGGGCAACCACTAATGGTGGACTTCTGGCCGCGTGAGGGGCGCTCTTACGCGGACCTGCTGCAGCGAATGCGTCCCGGAGACATTCACACCCACATGTACGCCCAACAGTTCGACCTGCTGGACGACAACGACCAGCCGCTGTCGTTTGTGCGTGCGGCGCGCAACAACGGCATCATCTTCGACCTCGGCCACGGCGCCGGCAGCTTCTGGTTCCGCAAGGCGATTCCGGCGATGGAGCACGGCTTCGGCCCCGACTCCATCAGCACCGACCTGCACATCGGCAACGTCAACGGTCCGGTATTCGACATGCTCACCACCATGTCCAAGATCCTCAGCCTCGGCATGCCGCTGGACGAGGTGATCTGCCGCTCCACCGTCACGCCGGCGCGGGAGATCGGTCACCCGGAGCTGGGTACTCTGAGTGAGGGCGCGGCCGCCGATGTTGCCGTGCTGAGGGCCGAGGAAGGCGAGTTCGGCTACATGGATTGTGGTCGCGCACGCCATCGAGGGACCAAGCGGTTGACCTGTGAGATGACGCTGCGCGACGGCAAGATCGTGTTCGACGGCGATGGCCGCAGTGCACCGTTGTGGCCTGACGCACCGCCGGAATACTGGACCATCCGCAGATCGGGAGCTAAGTAGTGGGAATCTACGACAGCCTGGGAGTGCGGCCGGTAATCAACGCCAACGCCACCCTCACCCTGCTGGGCGGCAGCCTGATGCCTGCTGAAGTGCTGCAGGCCATGAGCGATGCGGCCGGATGCTTCGTGAGCCTGCCAGAGTTGCAGCGGCAGGTGGGAGCGCGCATTGCCGAGCTGACTCGCAACGAGGCCGCCTACGTCTCGTGCGGCGCCGCCGCAGGCCTGTCACTGGCCACGGCAGCATGCGTCACCGGCACCGACGCCGCCCTGGTGACGCGCTTCCCCCATCTGGATGGCGTACCAAACCAGGTGATCGTCCATCACACGCAACGCAACGGCTACGACTACGCCGTCCGCCAAACCGGGGTCGAGATGGTCGAGATCGGCTCCGCGCAGGGCACCAGCCCGGCCGACCTGGCAACGGCGATCACCGACCGGACTGCCGCCGTGTTCTGGTTCCACGGCGCCCTGACCACCCCGGGGGACCTGCCGCTGCCCAAGGTAATCGAGATCGCTCATGCCCATAACGTCCCGGTGGTGGTCGATGTCGCGGCGCAGCTGCCACCGGCGAGCAATCTGTGGCACTTCACCCAGCTCGGCGCCGCTCTGGCGGTGTTCAGCGGCGGCAAGGACCTGCGCGGGCCACAATCCAGCGGGCTGATACTGGGACGCAAGGATCTGATCGAGGCGTGCCGCATTCACGGCAGCCCCAATCACGCTTTCGGCCGGCCGATGAAGGTGGGCAAAGAGGAGATGGTCGGTCTACTGGCCGCGGTGGAGCGCTACGTCAATCTCGATCACGACGCCCGGGCCCAGTACTGCGAGGCCACCGTAGCGAGCTGGTGTGCCGCGCTGAACGAGCTGGACGGGGTCACGGCGGTGCGCTCGTTCCCGAACGAGGCAGCCCAGCCCCTGCCGCGCTGTCTGGTCACGCTGGCCAGCGCCGCCGTGGGCATCGAGCGCGACGTCGTCGTTAGCGCGCTCCTCGATGGCGAGCCAGCAGTTTCGGTTGGCACCCACGACGACGCCGGCATCTTCCTGAACCCCATGACCCTCGAGCCCGGTGAGGAGGCGACGGTCCTCGAACGCTTGCTGGCAGTTCTCGCTGGCGCCGCCTAACCGGTCACCGGCGGGGAGGTCGCATCATGGACGAGATTCTGTCCAGCGCCGTTGATGACATGCGCGTCGCGCGCCACGGTACGGGGACGGCACGGGAGACCGGATGACGAGAAGTACCTATATGTGGGGCCGTGGACCCACACCGGGTCCGCCGAGACCTACGCCGGCGAGCTCGACTTCGGGCTCGGATCGCAGATCGATGGGCACGGTGTCCGGCTGGCGTGGTTCGACCACCACCTGAAGGGGCTACGGAGCGAGGTGGTCGACTGGTCGCCGGTCCGCATCTTTACCATGGGCACCGGCGACGGCGTGCGCAACGTCATGGACGTGCAGACGGAGAACGCCGAGGACTACCCGGGGCGCATCAATCACGGCGGCTACTGGCGCGACGAGGCAGATTGGCCCTTGCCGGGCACGGCGTTCACGCCCTACTACCTGCACGGCGACGGCTCGCTGTCACCCGATTCGCCCGGGGCAGACGTGCCGCCGTCCACCTACTCCTTCGACCCGAAGAACCCGGTACGTACCATCGGCGGCGGGATCTCGGTCGGCTTCCGCATCATGGTATCGGGCGCCTACGACCAGCGCGGCAGGCCCGACACCTACGGCTTCCACCGCTTCCAGGACGCCCTGCCGCTCAACACCCGCGCCGACGTGTTGAGCTTCCAGACGCCCGCGCTCGAGGCAGACGTCGAGGTGACTGGACCGATCGAGATGCATCTGTGGGCGGCGTCATCGGCCGTCGATACCGACTTCACCGCCAAGCTCATCGACGTCTTCCCGCCGCGGGAGGAGTATCCCGAGGGACTGGCCATGAACATCACCGACTCGATTATCCGCGCCAGGTACCGGAACGGGTGGGACAGCGAGGAGCTGATGGACCGGGACGGGTGTACGAGCTGGTCTTCGAGCTGTACCCCACCTCCAACATCTTCCAGCGCGGCCATCGGATCCGGCTGGACATCAGCAGCAGCAACTGGCCCCGCTTCGACGTCAACCCGAATACCGGTGAGCCGGTGGGACGGCACCGCGCATGGAAGGTGGCGGACCAGTCCATCTACCACCAGGCCGACTACCCGTCGCACGTGGTGCTGCCGCTGGTGGCGCGCTAGTCCTCGATCATCCTCGTCGAGGAGCTGCTTCCTGTCTTCCGCGAAGATTTCGCGCAACAGGTCTCGCCACGCCTCCCGCTCTTCACGGCGATCGTAGTTGGCGCTGCAACTGGACATCATTCCTCGTGGGCAGAAGTTGATGAACATGATCCGTCGGGGCTCGGTGGTGTCTGTGGGGGGCTCCCCTTCTGGGCGGCACGTGAGGGATACTAGGGTAGCAAGGAGCACGCGAGGATGGGCCTTAATCGACGCGGCAGCGCTGCCCGTGAGGGCGTCACCGCGGTGGCGACCGTGCCTCACACGAGGATGACGACAGAATCTTCTCCGGTCCGCCAGGTTGTCGCTGGCCTGAGCCAGCGGCGTGAGGCGCTCGCTCGCCTGGAGCAGGAGCGCCAGTCGCGGGTGCTGGTAATCGCCGCCGGCGTGCGTCCCCCAGCCGCCGCCGGGTTGGCGTGGGAACTGCTCGACGTGCTGCCGTCGCTGCTGGAGCGTACGGAGTACCCCACCCGCAAGCGCCAGCTCGATATCGTGCTGCTCGGGAGCTTTGGCAACACCGCCGTGCCCGCGCAGCTGCTGCGGTTGCTGCAGGAATACTGTGGCCAGGTCGCGGTGCTGCTGCCGCAGCGGGTGTCCGGGGCTCCTGCGCTGCTGGCCCTGGGAGCGGACCACCAGGTGTTCGGGGACGCGGGACTGCTGGTCCTCCCGCGCTCCGTCAGCTTGTGGCCGACCACCGTGCCGGCGCGTGCCTGGGACTTCGGCGGCGACGCACGGCTGCAGGTTTCGGACGACTACGAGGAGGCGGAGGCGTCGATCGCCAACGAAGTGCGCGCCGCCCTTGCCGCCGGGAGCGGTGCGAAGAGTCGGGTGCACGCCCACATGCTCGCGACGGCGGTGGCGGCCGGGATGGATGGCCGCGAGCTCACGCTGGACGCGGTGGCGGCCAAGTCGGTTGGTCTGTCGGCATCGCGGGCCGCGGAGGAGGCAAACGCGGCCCTCACCGGCCTGGCCGGCGCGTACGGCTCTCTGCTCCACGACCAGGTCCCCATCTGGCCGAGTGACGTCCTCGATGACCGCCGCTACGCGTCGGCGAGTGGAGATCTGTCCCTGGCGGCGCTGGAGACCACCCAGCGGTCGCTGGTCTACCGCGCCGGGGTAAAGTACGACCGTCAGCTCCCGATTCCGTCCGACGCCAGGTTCTCGCTCGACCTCCGTGTCGCGCCTTCGGATGGCGGCGACGCCGAGGTGGCGTACCTGGGCCGGGTGCGGAGTCAGGTGGCACGGTCGGTGCAGGCGCAGCTGATGCGGCAGGCGAGTGGCACTTCGGTCCGCGTCGCCATTCGAGGCGGGCGCTGGGAGCAAGTGGGGACGTAGCTCGGCGGGCTTTGCTCTCGTCGCTAACGAGTCGTCTATCCGAGACTATTTCGCGCCGAGCTCTGCGACGCTCCACTCCGGCGACGGGGTGTCAGAGCTCGATCATGGCGCGGCCGAGAATCTCGCCCGCCGCCAGCGCTTCGCATGCCTCGTTGATTTCGTCGAGCCGGTAGCGCCTGGTAATCAGGCGATCGAGGGGGAACTTGCCTTCGCGGTGCCAGGAGAGATAGCGGGCAAAGTCGCGCTCCGGGTCGCTGGCGCCGAGACTGCCCCGATACTGTCGCTGGGCGAGAAACAGCCGCGGATCGACGGTCATCTCCTCGGTCGGCATGCCGACCAGGATGGCCATCCCGCCCTCGTTGCCGGCGCCGCTACCGCCTGCGCGCGTCGCTGACAGGATCTGCTCGGTGGTGGCGCGTACGCCTATGGTGTCGAGGGCGTAGTCCACGCCGCCGTTCGTCATCTCCCGAATCGCGTGGACCGCGTCGCTGCTCGATGCGTCTACCGTGTCGGTGGCCCCCCACTTGCCCGCGAAGGCGAGCTTCTGCTCGCTCAGATCGACGGCGATGATGGGGCTCGCTTCGAGAATGGCTGCGGTGCGGATCGCAGCGAGCCCCACGCCCCCCCGGCGCTACAGGGGGCGCTCAGCGACCCGGTACTACAGCCCAGGTACTACCGCGCTACTCACAACCCCCAAGCCCGCTGCCACCTGGCGATC
>CAJWOB010000115.1 GCA_913043885.1 uncultured Spirochaetaceae bacterium
CGAGGCGACGCCCGAGCCAGCTGCCGGTGGCCGCGCCGGTGTGCGCGGCCACGCCTTCGCGGCCGACCTCGCCGAACGACATGATTTCGTCGGAGTCGTAGCCCATCAACGTGGGCATGTCGAAGTCGATCGAGATGCCGGTCTGGCCGGCGGCGATCAGGTAGCGCAGCCGGTGCAGATCCTTGCCACCAAATCTGGTAAGCAAAGCGAGCGCCGCCTGCGCAGCCATGGTGGCCGCGTCCTCCCAGTTGGAAGGAAACCTGATGGCACACTGACCGGTCTTCGCTACCGCGCGGTCGAAGCGATCGGCCAGTGCCACATCGGCGGATCGGTGCCGCTCCTGCAGACGTTCCAACGCCATCCGCAGCGGCGGTACGTATACGGCCATGTCCCCGATGCCCACGTTCATCAGCTGTTCAGGGTGAGCATAATGACGGGCTGTCGGCGCAGCGTCGAGGCCCACTCCTCTGGCGAGCGGTTCGGCACCGAGCGGCTCGTCGCCGAGCTAGGCGGCAATACCGAGCAGTCGCGCTGGGTTGTTCACGGTCATGGCGTCGATCGCCGCCTCGCCCACACCGGCGTCCCGCAGGCCCGGCAGCACCCAGTCGAACAGGTAGGTGAAGCCCCGCCCGCCGTTGGCATGCAGGTGCGAGAGGCGGCAGGTGTCGGTGGACAGCAGGATCCGCGCCTGGAAGCCTCGCTCGCACAGCTCGGCGATGCGTCGAAAGCGGATCGCGTCGGGGCCGAGCTCCTCCCACCCGAACAGGTCGAACTCCAGGGTGGCGCCGAAGCCCAGCAGCTGATCGTAGTACGCGTGGTCCGCATCGGCGTCGTCATGCACATGCGCATCGCAGTGGCCGATCACCACCCGCTCCAGGTCCGCCCCGGCCGCCTCGAGCACCTGCAGTTGCGCGACGCCGGCGCGCCCTAGCGAGGCGTGGGTGGTAATCGCCAGCCCGGTGCTGCGTTGCGCCTCCGCCGCCGCCTGAAACAGCTCCACCTCGTGGTCCGCCATCCGGTAGCCGCGCCAATCTGGTTGCTCCGCATTCTTGCTGGCGATCTCGCCGATCAGACCGGCCTGCGTCTCCTCTGCTCGGCGCTTGAAGTAGTCAGCCAGGCCCTGGCGGCCGGCATCCCTCACCTCGGCGGGAAACACATCGCGCGTATACAGGCCAAGGCCGGTGACTATCGGCACCCCGGTGGCGGCACTTATCTCCCGCAGCGCGGCGGGATCGCGGCCCAGTCCCTCCGGGGTGACATCGCAGATGGCGCCACCACCAGCCTCGACGAAGCGCATTACCTCGCCCTTCATCAGCTCAGGGTCTTCGCAGCGATTGTCGGCGCGCCCCGAGTGCACGCTGACGTCGAAGATGAGGTGTTCGTGGGTAAGCACCACACCCAGCTCCTGTGTCGGAAGGGTGCCGGTGGCGGTGCGGCAAGTCGCTGCCATCCGCGCAGCATAGCCTGATCGACCCCGGTGGTCAGCGAGAGGAACGCGCGCAGGGACGCACCGAGCATCGCGGCGAGCGGACCGGGCGCCGGACTACCGCCAGCCTACGCGCGTGCCGATCGCCGGCGGCGTGCTACTATAGAGAGGTGGGAGGCGCCGCAGTAGTAGCCAACCGCCGCGGAGCGGCTACGGCCGTCGCTATTCTCTGTAGTCTGGTGGTCCTGGCTTGGACCGCCTGTGGCATCACTACCCTCCCCATGCTGGAGCCGCCGATCGCCGGGCCCCCCAGCAACGTCGGCAAGACGTTCGAGTTCGACGGCGCCGACCCCGCCACCGTCGACCGACTGGTGTTCGAGGGCTATGAGCTCTACTACCGGTTCTACGTCGACACCGACTACCCGACCGATCTTACCTCGCTTTCCGAGCTCACCGGCGCAGGATTCATGCGCCTTCATCAGGGCGGTGACACCGACGGCAACATCAGCAAGCCCCTGGTGGCGGTGCCGTTCGAGGCTCGCGATGACGCGCACAGCGTCACGATTACCATACTATTCGGGCAGACGCCGGAGGAGCCCTGGTTCAGCGGCTCCTGGGGCGGCGGCGACACGGAGCTGCGGCGGGGGACTACCGACCAATGGGGGATCCACGAGCTCATCTCCGACACCGGCAGCTTCGACGCCGCCGACTTCGACGTGGCGGACCTATTCGACCCGAAGCTGGTGACTACGGGCGTCAGGCTGTTGCTCTACGCGCTCACCTACGGCCGCGACTTCTCCGTGGATGTGCACAGCGAAGCGGTCTTTCTCGGCGAAATCATTATCAACATCCCGTAACATAGAGCCCTGGCCCGCGCAGGTAGCACACAGGAGGCACCATGACGGTCGGCGTGCCGCGCGAGACGAAAGCGGACGAATATCGGGTGGGCCTGCTGCCGGTGGGAGCGCACATGCTCGTGGCCGACGGCCACCGCGTGCTGGTGGAGCGCGCCGCCGGCATGGGCAGCGGCTTCGACGATAGCCACTACGAGCTGGCCGGGGCGGAGATCGTAGACGACACACCGAACCTCTACTCGCAAGCGGATCTGATCATCAAGGTGAAGGACCCGCAGCAGAACGAGGTGCAGCACCTGCACGCAGACCAGACGGTGTTCGCGTACTTCCACTTCGCCGCCGAGCGCGAGCTGGCCGAGGCACTCCTGGAGCGCAAGGTTACCGCGGTCGCCTACGAAACCCTTACCTCCGCCAACGGCGAGCTCCCGCTGCTGAAGCCGATGAGCGAGGTGGCCGGCAAGATGTCGGGGCAGGAGGGCGCAAAGTATCTGGAGAAACCGATGATGGGACGCGGCATCCTGCTCGGCGGCGTTCCCGGGGTGGAACTGGCGCGGGTCCTCATCCTCGGCGGCGGCGTGGTCGGCACCAACGCGGCGCGGGTAGCCGCCGGCCTCGCTGCCAACGTGGTCATCATGGATATCGATCTAGAGCGGCTGCGACACCTAAGCGAGGTAATGCCACCCAACGTCAACACCATGTTCAGCGATCCGCACGCCATCCAGGAGCACCTGCTGAGCGCCGATCTGATAATCGCAGCGGTGCTGATTCCGGGAGGACGCTCACCGACCCTGGTCGAGCGCAAACAGCTGTCGCGGATGAAGAACAGCTCCGTCGTGGTGGATGTCGGCATCGACCAAGGAGGGGCGCTGGAATCGAGCCGGCCAACCACCCATAGCGCCCCCACCTTCGTCGAGGAGGGGGTGGTCCACTACTGCGTCGCCAACATACCGGGCGCGGTTGGCCGCACCAGCAGCCAGGCGCTGTGCAATGCAACGCTTCCCTACGCGCGCAGCCTGGCGCGGCTCGGAGCCGCCGCATTTGGCGCGATCGATCCCGGGCATGCGGCGGCCATCAACATCCTGGACGGGCACATCGTGCATCCGATGGTGCACGAGGCGTTCCCGGAGCTGCCGTTCTCCACATCCGCCATAGCCGCCCGCGGCGGCCATTGACCGCGCCACGCCACGACCGCGCGGCCGCGATTGGACCGCGGCGCGCCTTGCCCGTACGCTGCGGCGGTGTACGCGGCGATACAGCGATTCCGGGAACGACTCGATGCCGGCGAGGTACTGATCGGCTCCAGCGTAACCTTCACCGACTCGTCCGTAAGCGAGCTGCTCGGCGGCACCTTCGACTTCCTGTGGGTGGACATGGAGCACTCTGCGCTGGGCTTCGAGGCGGTGCACGACCACCTGGTGGCGGCACGCGCAGCCGACTGTCCGACGCTGGTGCGGGTGGCCGGCGGCGAGACTGCCTGGGTGAAGAAGGTAATCGACTCCGGGGCCGGCGGGGTGCTGCTGCCGCGCGCCTACAGCGTCGACGAGGTAGCGCAATTCGTGGCGGCGTGCCGCTACCCGCCGTTGGGCAGCAGAGGCTTTGGCCCGCGGCGTGCCGCAGACTATGGCCGCGACGGCGGCCCCGACTACCACCAGCTCGCCAACGATAGCCTGTTCGTCGCCATGCAGGTGGAGACCACCGAGGCACTCGACAGCCTCGACGAGATCGCGGCCCTGCCGGGGCTCGACTCGCTGGCGATCGGCCCCTACGACCTTTCGGGGGCACTAGGCCGGCTCGGAGAAATGGACCACCCAGAGGTGCTCGCCGAGCTGGCCCGGGTGGTGGCGGCGGCACGAGGCGCGGGAATCTACTGTGGCGCCGGTTCCGGTTCCGATGTCACCTATAACCGCCGCCTGGTAGAGATGGGGTTCCAGTGGGTTCAGGCCGGCTCGGACTACTCATGTGTGCTCGAGCGGGGAGTCCAGATCGTCGACGAGCTGCAGCGCAGCTCCGCGCTACGGCGCGGCGCTATTGGGTAGACTGACGACCATGGTGCATCTGAGGCGGGCGCGCTAGGCGTTGGCTCTGTCCGGGCTGGCGATGATCACGGCGAACGAAGTAGCGCAGGTGCAGTTATCCGCACTGGTCGACCTGGTGCTGAATTCCGGCCTCGATATCGCCGGCGATACCGGGGACTCCGACAGCAACACCGCCTCGCGCGGCGACGACCCCTTCCACACCATTCGCGGACGGCTGTTCATGGACGGCGATGTCGCCGAGGGGCTGTCGGTGAACACCCGCTTTCTGTTCGACCATGACGCGTCGTCCGGGCAGCCAATCGTGCGGCTCGACGGCGCTTTCGCCACGTTCTGGAGCATCCTCGGGATCGATGCCTTGAACGTGCAGGTGGGCAACGTGCCTTGGCCGTTTGGCAGCTTCGGTCCGCGCACTTACTCGGACGAGAATCCGGTGATCGGTGCCCCGCTCGTGTACAGCTACCACACCCAGGTCCACGGCGGCGGTGCCTATGCCAGCACCAGCTTCGTGCCCCCACAACCTCAGCGAGCACATGCTGAACACCCACGGCTGCGGCTGTTTCCTGGAGCAGTCCGGCGACACCATCAGCTACCAGGGGCGCAGGCTCATTCCCATCTACGACAGCTGGTGGACCAACGGCATCGTGCTCGTTGGCGCGCTCGATATCTTCGACTACGCCATCGGCGTCACCACCGGCGCACTCTCCAACCCGAAGGCGGAGGGCAACGGCCGTCCCTCCTACGTCGGTCGGGTCGGCATCGAGCCGCTCCTCGGCGTCAGCGCAGGTGTCTCCGGCTTCTGGGGCCCCTACCTCAGCCCGGAAGCCGCCGACGGCAACCTGGTGCGAGTGCCGCCGCCGAGCGACGGCGAGGTCTACGACTTCGGTCAGGCAGCGGTGGGGGCAGACCTCAACCTGCTGTTCGGCCCTTTCTCCATCTTCGCCGAGGGGCTGTACACGCTGTGGCAGGTGCCCAACGTCGTTCCAGACTTCGGCTTGTGGACTTGGTTCCTGGAGGTCCGCTACGACGTGCTGCCGCAACTGTACGTTGCTGCCCGATACGATCACATGATCTTCGATCGCGTGGACTTCATGGGAGATCCGACACCGTGGGACCACGACGTGTGGCGCATCGAGCCGGCCGTCGGCATCCGTCTGGCCCGCGGCGCGACGTTGAAGGTGGTGGCGCAGGCTACGTTCCGGGCGGGGCCGATTGGGGATACTGAGGACTACCTGCTGGCGACGCAGCTCTCGCTCTGATTATAGGCCGCCAGACGAGCCTGCCCCCGCCCCGCTACGGACCACGCCTCGCCGTGTCAGGCCGGCGAGGCTACCGCGAGATAGGCGATAATCGTGTCGTCGTGGACATGGCCCAGCTCCACGGCGAGCACGCCAAACGAGCGACCGTCACCCTCGGCCTGCACGCGTGCCACCTCGGCGGCATCGTCCTCCGAAAGCACGCCGATGCGCACCAGCAGCTCTCGCATCAGTTCGTCTTCCATATCTACATTGACGGCGCGCTAGCTCCCGACCTGAGCGGCCGCTTGTCGGCGACACCGGCTCCGGATACCGTTCTGCCGATGAGCGTGGCACGGCGAGTGTGGATCGGCGGCTACCTGGGCCTTGGTCTCGGTACCGGTATCGGCGCCACGGTCGGCTCGGCACTGGTGAGCCCACTGTTCTGGCTCGCCAGCGCACTGGTCGGTCTGTTGGGTGGCGTGCTGCTTGGCCTCGCCGCCCGGCGGTAGGCCGGCGCCCAGGCGTCCCGGGCTCCCCGCTACAGCCTCTCGTAGCTCCACCCCACCGGCCGGTCCCCCTCGTACGGCATGTAGCCGTGGAACTGGCCGCGCTCGTCGTCGAACACCATGGGTAGGAAGTGGCGATCCCCTTCCCAGAGCGGCAGCTCCCAGATCGCCGCCACATCGTGCCAGCTCAACTCGCCCTCCGGATTGCGCACATGGGGTGTGCCGCTGAAGCGATCGACGCGGAACACGAAGCCGAGCCAATCCTCGCCGCGCGGCCCAAACCCCGTCCAGTTGATGGTACCGCGCAGCACCAGCGCCTCGCACTTGATGCCCGCCTCCTCGCGGATCTCGCGCCGCATGCAGCCAACGACGTCCTCCCCCGGCTCCATCTTGCCGCCAAGCCCGTTGTACTTGCCGAGATGGTCGTCGTCGTCGCGCGCGTTGCGGTGGATCAGCAGCACGCGCTTGCCGTCCGGGGACATCACATAGCCGAGGGTGCCGACAATTGGCGTGTAGCTGCCTGCGCCACGCTCAGCGCTTCCTGCGCCACTCACCGCAGCTACAGGCTGAAGCCCAGACCGATCTCGGCAAACGCGTAGCTGGGCCACAGCTGCAGGTCACCGTCGGCGAGAGAGACTGTGGGGGGCAGCAGAGCGTGGCCCACGAGATTCAGCCCCAGGTGCAGGGTGGGCGACAGAGCCGCCTGCAGCTCGGCACCGGCGCCGAACCCCAGCAGGAAGGTCCCAAAGCTGTCGGTCTCGACGCCGCTGGCAAGCGTGCGCCCGTATGCATACCGGAATGGAATGCCAGCACGGAAGATCACCGACAGGCTCTCGCCAAGCTCCAGCCGATAGCCACCCCCGAGCTCGAAGCTACTGCTGTTGAGCCACTGCTCGCCGGCCGTCAGCGGCCGCGCAACCGATACCAGCTCTATGTCCTCAACGATCTGTGGCCCGCTGCCGCTGGTACGCACGAACAGCAGCTCTCCCAACCGGATCCGATAGGCGAACGACGCCACGAACCTGGCAGTAACGGCTACGTCTACCGCCAGCGCGCCGTGTAGCACCTGCCACCTGTAATCGACAGTGCCGTCCAGATCGCCGGAGGCCACGCGAGTCGGCCCGAACACACCGTTGCTCGCGAAGGCCCCGCGCACCGCGAGCGTGACCCGTGTATGACGCGCCTGGCTGCGGATGGCGGCCCTCTCGTCCACGGTTCCGAGGGAGAGCTCCGCCGATGGACCGGCCTGTCCCTCCTCGAGCCCCACCCAGCGCAGCGCCGCACGCACGTCGCCGCCGCCCTCCTCGACGCCGCCCGCACGGAGCTCAGCGTCGTTCCAGTTCGTGATCTGGCGAGAGAAGATCTTGCCGAGCATGCACTGCGGCAACCGCGCTTGTTAGTCGCAGCAGCAGATGTCTGCTATGCCCTCCTAGCCGCCGCCCAGTGAATGTCCGAATGGCTGTC
>CAJWOB010000116.1 GCA_913043885.1 uncultured Spirochaetaceae bacterium
GCGCTCCACGGGAGTGCGCCACACCCTGCGTCATGGCCAACCGTACCACCCGCTACCAGGCGGCCGTGCTCCGCAACACCGAGCTGCTGCTGCTCCGCTACGAGCTAGACGGAGCTGCGCGCCGCGACGCCGCCGCCATGGGCCGGAGAACGGGATGGTGGATGTTCCCTGGAGGCGGTCGGGAGGAGGGTGAGAGCGAGGAGGCGTGCGTGGTCAGGGAGCTCCGCGAGGAGACGCACCTGGAGGTGCGGGTAGAGCGGTTGCTCTATGACGCGCCCACCCTCACGGGTCCGTACCGGAATCGCCGTTGCTTCCGGTGTTCCATCGTGACGGGAGAACCGCAGCCGGGCCATGAGCCAGAAGCGATCGGCACCATCACCGAGGTGCGGTGGGTGGACCTGCATCAGGAGGCCACTTGGCCCCCCGGCCTTCGGCAGGACGACGTCGCATACGAGCAGATCGATCGGGTTCGCGAGGGGCTTAGCGGATAGACCTGCCGGGGTGGGTAGGCCTTGGGCGCCTACGTGCTGGCAGTCGAACTTGGGGGCGCGTTCTGCGTGGTATCGGCGTCGATAGGCGTATCCGCCTAGGGTGTCGGGGCAGTGCAGGTGGTGCTGGTGTTCGCGCCGTTGGCGACGCTGCGGTTTCGGCGCCTTACAATGGCGGGGTGACGGACGAGGGTGGGGCGCGCGCCCTGGCGGAAGCGTCTGACCTGGGAGTGGGACCGCTGGGGATGGTGAGCAATATCTGGTCTCACCAGCTCGACGCGGGCACCCCGTTGGCGGCGCTGGTCGCGCGGGCCGCCAACGCCGGGGCTCGTGTGGTCGAGCTTCGCCAGGGGGCGCTGGGCAAATTCGAGGACGGCTACCGCCTCCCGGATGTAGCCGGCCTGGCGGCAGTCGCCGCTGCCACCCCGCAGGTGCGCTTCATCCCCGCCTTCGAGGTGCCGTTTCTGGACGACGGCATCGACCCCGAACACCCGAGCTTCGCTGGCGGCCGCGCCCTCGCCATGGCGGTAGCGGGGGGCGAAGTTCCGCACCTGCGACTGGTCGATCTGGAGACATCGACCGACGCCCTGGCTGCGTCCGGTGCCGGTCTGGCGCGGCTCGCGCGGTTGATGGCCGAGGTCGATGGGCTGCTGTCGGTGGAGCACGCCCGGCAAGGCTGGCGCCCACTATGGAGGGCGTTCGTGGCGGCCCGCCAAAGACTGGGCAAGCGAGCTGCAGCACTGCGTTTGTGCGTCGACCCGTGCAATCTGAGCTGGCTTGCCGCTGACGACGCAGATCCGGCGCACCTCATCGAGACCCTGTCGCCAGCCGATGTCGGCATGATCCACTGCAAGCAGCACATCGACGGCACGTTGCAGCCAACGGTGGGGCCGGGCGCGCTCGACTGGCGGCGGCTGCTGCGGACGGTCGGCGCCCATCACCCGACGGCTCCCTTTCTGTTCGAGATGGCCAGCAACCCACGGGTGTGGGAGTATCTGCGCGAGAGTCTCGACTATCTGCAGGGACTCGGTATTTCCGACAACTGAGGGAGCACGTGGACATCCGACCGAATCGAGTCAAACAGACACTCGCCGCCGGCGGCGTGGCAACCATCTTCGGCGGCCTGTCGGCCGCAGACGACATCGAGAGCATGGCTCCGGACGGCTTCGACGGCGCGTGGCTTGAGGGGGAACATGGCCCGGTCGACGCAGCCGACCTGGGCAACCTGACTCGTGCCTGCGATCTGGCCGGCATCACGTCGGTGGTGCGCGTCAATCGGAACGATCAGAACCTGATCTACCGAACGCTGGACCGTGGTGCCCAGGGAATCGTGGTTCCTCACGTCAACACCAAGGAAGAGGCGGAGAACGTGGTGGCCGGTGGCAAGTTCGCCCCAATCGGCCAACGCGGGGCGTTCACCAGCCGCCAGGGGTTTCGGATCGACAACTACTTCCGCGTCGCCAACGACCATACGCTGTTGATCGTCCTCATTGAGGACATCATCGCGGTCGAGAACCTCGATAGCATCCTCGAGGTAGACCACATCGATGTGTTCTTCGTTGCGCCAAGCGACCTGGCGTTCACCATGGGCCTGGTGGGCGACGCCAAGCATCCCGACGTGGTCAAGGTGGTGGACGAGACGCTGGCACGCATCACCGCCGCCGGCCGCACCGCCGGCTCCATCTGCACCAACGACACTGCCGCCGAACGGGTGCAGGCCGGCGCGCGGCTGCTCCTCACCGGTGTGTCCGGTTGGGTCGCGGCGGGAGCGGCCGAGTTCCGCCAGCGGGTAAACGGCGCGGTGTGAGCCACCGCGCGCTGTCTGCGCAGTGCTACAGGCGCTTCTTGATTGCGTCCAGCGACTGATACTGGGCGCGCAGCGCACGCGCGCCCTCCGCGACGAAGCTGGTATCGCTCCCCAGGCTGAACCACACCATGCCTCGCTCCGCCCAACGCTGTATCGGCTGCCAGTCGGGACCGAGCGACGCGCCGAGGTAGAGGTCGGTGTCCTGACACTTCTCGATGAGGGTGTCGATCATGCCGGCCACCTCGGGGGCGTCGTACTGGCCTAGCTTGCCGACCGAGCCGCTCAGGTCATTGCGCCCAAGGCAGATGCCGTCCAGGCCGGGCGTGGCGATGAGCGCATCGAGGTCGTTCACCGCGTCGACGTGCTCCACCTGGACGAACACCATCACCTGGCGGCTGGCGGCGGCCAGGTATTCGTCGAACTCGAGCTCGCCGTGCCCCATGTTGCGAATAGGGCCGAAGCCGCGGACGCCCTCCGGCGGATAGCGGCAAGCCGCCACTGCCACGCTGGTCTCGGCAGCGGACCGGACGAAGGGGACGACGATAACCGCGGGGCACAGATCGACGTAGGGCTTGATGACCGCGGCATCTGCCAGCGGCACCCGCACCATCGGCGCCACGCCGGTGCCGCGGAGGGTCAGGATGTGGTGCAGCACGTCCTTGGTGGTCATGTAGGCGTGCTCGTTCTCGATCCAGACGAAGTCGAAGCCGGCATCGACGGCGATCTCGCTTACCAGGGGGTCGGCCAGATTCGCTGCCATGCCCAGCACCGGTTGGCCGCGGTCCATCTTGGCGCGAAGATTCTCGACTGCGTTCAGTGATCGGTTCGGCGTTGCCATGGCCGAAGACTACGCGCAATCGACCCGCCACCCAATGTGCATAGCGGCGCCTGCTGAAATATGCTGCGCGGCGTGAGTGGCTCTGTCTCCTTGAGGTTCTCGGCGCAGGTCCCGGTGCTCGATGCCAACGTTGGCGTTGGCCATCGCCACCACCGTCCCAGCCCGTTCGACTCCCCCGCGGAGCTGATCGAGGAGATGGAGCGCCACGGCGTGGCGCGGGCGCTGGTGCACCATCAGATGGGCGAGACGCTGAGCGCGGTTACCGCCAACGAGCTGCTGCCGAAATGGTGCGACGGTAACCCGGCGCTGCTGCAGCAGTGGATGGTCAGCGCCGAGCCGGACAGCCTCGCCCAGCTGCAGTTCGCTCACGCTGACGGCGTCGTCAGCAGCGTGCGACTCCACGACTGCGCGGCAGTCGGTGAACGGTTCACGGAGTGGCTGTACGGCGACGTGTTGGCGTGGCTGCAGCAGGAACGCATCCCGCTGTGGCTGTCGATCGCCGAGGACTGGGACCGTACGTGGCTTTCCCGGGTCGCCGGCATCCCGGCCGACGAGGTGCTGACCACGCTGGCGGGTTTCCCCGATCTACGGGTGGTGATCGTTGGCGCCCACTACAGTCACTGGGCGGCGGTGCGACCGCTGCTGAACCGGCTGCCCTCCTGCGTCCTCGAGCTGAGCCGCTACGAGGTGCTGGGAGATGTGACGCGACTGGTCGGCACCTACGGGGCCGCGCGCTTCATCTACGGATCGTTCTACCCCCGCTACGCGATGGGACCAATTCTGTTCTACCTGCATCACCTTGGACTCGCCGAGGCGGACCTGGCGCAGATCTGCGCCACCGGTGCAGAGGAGCTGTTGAGTAGATGATCGACGGCAATCCAGTCATCGACTTTCACGGTCACCCCGGTCGCTGGGGCGACAGCGTCAACTCCCCCGAGCGGGTGCTGCCCGCCATGGATGCCGTCGGCATCGACAAGGCGGTGCTGTTCAACATCTGGCATCCCGAGGGTACCCGCGCCAACGACGACACGGTGGCGCTGATCGCGCAGGCACCAGATCGATTCATGGGGTTCGCCTACGTGTCGCCGTTGATGCCGGAGGGGATGGTGGCGGAGCTCGAACGCGCGGTCGACCAACTGGGCTTGGTGGGCATCAAGCTGTACCCGCCGTTTACCAACATCAAGCTGAACGAGCGCCCCTGGTTCCCAATCTATGAGTTCGCCAACGCTCGGCGGTTGCCGCTGCTCTGGCACACCGGCATCGAGCCCGAGAACTGGCCCTGCTACGTCGGCGACGTGGCTCCGCACTTCCCGGACGCTCGCTTCGTGTGCGGTCATTCCGGCAACTGCCCGCCGATGCGCGAGATGGCCATCGAGGTAGCACGTGCCAACGAGAATGTGTTTCTCGAGACCTGCTCCACCTTCCGTACCCCGGGCGCCATCGAGGAGCTGGTGAACGGTGCCGGGGCCGATCGCGTGCTGTTCGGGTCCGACATACCGCTGATGGATCCGCGACCGCAGCTAGGGAAGATCCTGACCGCCGATATCGACGACGACGCCAAACGGCTGATCATCGGTCAGAACGCGCTGCGACTGCTCGATCGCGGCTGAGATGGCGCCGAGAACCTGGCGGCTGGCGCTGGTCGGCCTCGGCCACGTGGGCAAGGGCCTGTGCCGGCTCCTGGCCGAGCGGGCGGAGCAGATAGAAGCCGACCACGCGGCTCGCTTTTTGCTTGCGGCTGTCAGCGACCTCAGCGCCGGCACCCGCGTCGATGCCGATGGCATCGATCCCAAGGAGTTGCTGGAGGCAGCCGAGGCCGCGGACGACGGCCATGGCGGCCGCATCGGCGAGCGCGCCGACTCGCTGACGGTCATCGAGGCCGCCGAAGCGGACATCCTGCTCGAGGTAACGCCCACGGCGGCAACCGGCGAGCCGGCCGCCAGCTACTGCCGGGCCGCCATGCGACGCGGTATGCACGTTGTCACCACCAACAAGGGGCCCCCGTCGCTACATCACCGGGAGATGCGGGAGCTGGCGAAGTCACACGGTGTGCAGTTCTTGTTCGAGGGTGCGGTGATGTCTGGCAGCCCGCTACTGTCGCTGTTTCGCGGCGGCCTGGCGGGCGCGCAGGTGCGGGCCGTCACCGGGATCGTCAACGGCACCACCAACTACCTGATCACCGAAATGGAGGCCGGCATCAGCTTCGATGCGGCGCTGTCGCGGGCCCAGGAGCTGGGCTACGCGGAGGCAAACCCGCGCGCAGACGTCGATGGCCACGATGCTGCCGCCAAGTTGGCGATTCTGGCCAACGTGGCGATGGGCCGTGCCTTGACGCCCTCCGACGTGGCAAGAGAACCGCTGACGGCCATCGATGCGGCGCAGGTGGCCGCGGCGGCGGCGGCCGGACGGCCCTGGCGTTACGTGGCATCGCTCGGCAACGGGGCAGCCACGGTAGGGCCCCGCCAGTTGGATGCCGATCATCCCCTGGCCGGGGTGCGGGGGGCGACCAACGCCGTCACCATCGAAACCGAGATGCTCGGCGAGGTAACCGTGGTCGGGCCCGGCGCTGGCCCCCGCGAAACCGCGTTCGCGTTGCTCGCGGATTTGCTGGAGATCCACCGCTCGGCGGCATGAGCGGCCCGGTGAAGCGCATCGGTGTCGGCGTGGTCGGCATGGGCTGGATGGGAGGCGTGCACAGCCGCTCCTACCTGCAGATACCCCAGCGCTTCCCGGAGGCGGGTGTTCAGCCGGAGCTGGTCATCTGCGCCGATGACGTGGCTGCGCGCCGCCAGGCGGCGGAGAGCACGCTTGGATTTGCCGCCAGCAGCGACGACTGGCGGGTCGTGGTGGAGCATCCCGACGTCGACGCGGTCGACGTCACCGCCCCTAACTGGCTCCATCACGAGATTGCGACGGCTGCAGCGCAGGCGGGCAAGCACGTGTTCTGCGAGAAGCCGGCCGGGCGCACCCCGGAAGAAACGCGGGCAATCGCCGCGGCGGCGGATGCGGCTGGGGTGGTAACTGGGGTCGGCTACAACTACCGCTGGGCGCCGATGGTGCAGTACGCACGGCAACTGATCGAAAGCGGTGATCTGGGTGCGCTCACCCACTATCGCGGTCGCTTCTTTGCCGGCTATGCCCGCAGCGAGCATGCCGTGCTCTCCTGGCGCTTCCAGGAAGAACACGCGGGCGCTGGCACGCTGGGCGACTTGATGTCCCATGTCATCGACATGGCTCACTTCATCGCTGGCCCCATCGACGCGGTGGTGGCGAATCAGAAGACCTTCATCGCCGAGCGTCCGCTCGCCCCGGAAGTCGAGGGCACCCACTTCACCGAACGAGTCGGGGGGCCGAGTGGCGCGGTAACCAACGAGGACTATGTGGGCGTGCTGGTGCGCTTTGCCTCCGGCGCTCAGGGAACGCTGGAGGGATGCCGCGTTATCGCCGCCCACGACTGCCAGATGGCACTCGAGACCAACGGACGGCGGGGTGCGGCAAGTTGGGACTTCGAGCGGATGAATGAGCTGCGGCTGGCGC
Organism: uncultured Spirochaetaceae bacterium; assembly: GCA_913043885.1. Taxonomy (GTDB): domain Bacteria; phylum Spirochaetota; class Spirochaetia; order SZUA-6; family Bin103; genus Bin103. The sequence continues at coordinate 6,671 of CAJWOB010000116.1, forward strand.
GCGAGGACGCCGCCGGCAACCTGCGCGGCTTCCAGGTGGTGCCGAGCGGTCCCGACCACCCCTTCCATCTCAACTTCAACCCGGGCCCGGCCATCGGACTCAGCTACGAGGACACGCTGGTTATCGAGCTACACGACTTCGTCCGTGGAATCGTGGAGGGCAAGCAGGGACCGACCGGTCTCGGTGCGGCCGTCGCCGTGGCGGACGTGCAGGACGCAATTCGCCGCTCATGGAGATCGGGCTCCTGGGAGTCGGTCGGCGACACCGGTGCCGCCGCCCGAACCGAGCCGTGACCCCGGCGCTCGGCGGGGCGTCGCAAAGTCCCGAGATCGCCAGTGCCGACGGCCGCCGCTTCGACTGCTTCCCGATCGCCGTCTTGGTGGTCGTGATCGACGATGACGGGCGCCTCCTGTTGCTCAGCCGCAAGGGGGGACGTCCCGGATGGCAGGTGATCGCCGGCGCGCTGGAGAAGGGGGAGAGCGTGCGCGACGGCGCACTGCGCGAGGTGCGGGAGGAGGCCGGCGCAGCGGTGCGGGTGTGCCCGCTCGGTGTAGCGCATGCCTGCTCGTTCGTCTTCGAGGAGGTGGTTCGGGAGATGGTCGACGTCGTGTACGTCATGGCCTACGAAGGTGGCGAAGTGGTACCATCGGACGGCATGCGCGGCGCCCAGGTCCGCTGGGCCACGATGGAGGAGGTGGACGAGCAACAGCTCACCGCCAATGCGCCCGGGGAGCTGTGGTTGCTGCAGCGAGCGCTGCAGGTGTGGCGGCTCTGGCGTGACGGCGACACCGACGTGGATCTCGAGCCCTATGCCGTTGGCGGGCGCTAGGTGCGGCTGAGG
>CAJWOB010000117.1 GCA_913043885.1 uncultured Spirochaetaceae bacterium
GTCGGCCGGCAGCAGGTCCGGGGTAAACTGGATGCGCTGGAAAGTGGCGTCGGTTACCTCGGCCACCGTCTTGACCGCCCGCGTCTTGGCCAGCCCGGGCACCCCCTCGAGCAGCACGTGGCCACGCGCAAGCAACCCCATCAACATGCCGCGCACCATCTCGCGCTGGCCGATGATGCACTTGCCCACCTCCTCCACGCACTCCGAGATCAACAGATGGTGCTGCTGCACCTGCTCGTCTAGCTCTTTCCAATCGTCTGCCAGGTTTCAGCTCCGGTAGTCTGCGTTCTCGCGAACGTAATCGTAGCTCAGGTCGGCTGCGAACACGCGTGCGGGCCACCCGTCGCCGCCGGCCGCCGCGCCCCCGCCTGCCGCGCCTCCGGCACCCCGCGACGGGTGGTACTCGATGTCGATGTCGATGGTACGATGGTGGGGCGGGTAGCCGTTGCTGGCGTCGAAGGCCGCCTCCGAGAGGTAGGCGTGCAGCTCCCTTTCCCGTTGCGGATTCAGCTGCAGCTGGCCATCGGCGACCAGCGGTGTGCCGCCCACCGCAACGTGGAGCGTGCCGGTGGCGACGCCCCGATTGCCGAGGTGATCGCCCGCCGCGGCCAGAATGCGGCCGACGTTGGGGTCGTTGCCGAACACCGCACTCTTGACCAGCGGGGAGTTGCCCACCGCCTTGGCCAGCGCCAGCGCGTCGGCCATGCCACGAGCGCGGATGCGCATGACGTGATAGGTGCCCTCGCCGTTACGCACCAAATCCTCGGCGAGGCCGTCGCACACCTCGCGCACCGAGTCGGCGAGGTCGGGATCCCCCGGCTCAGCCGCCGGTGCTGAGCTGAGCAGGAGCGCCATGTCACTGGTGCTCTGGTCACCGTCGACGCTCACCGCGTTGAACGAAGTTGCCACCGCCTCGCCGAGGAGCTCCTGCAGCTCGTCGCGCGACGCCGGGGCATCGGTCATGAGGAAGGCGAGCATGGTGCCCATGTTGGGCTCGATCATCCCCGCGCCCTTGGCGACACCCACCACCCGGTGGCCGGCGGCGGTACGGGCGCTGCGTAGCTTGGGATAGGCGTCTGTGGTCATGATAGCCCGCGCGACGTCCACTACCGTCGTGGTGCCGAGTCCGCTCACCAGCGCAGGTGCGGCGCCGCACAGCTCCGCCGCCGGTAGACGCCACCCGATAACCCCCGTGGACGCCGCCAGCAGCAGCTCGGGGGCGATGTCCGCGGCCGCCGCGACCGCGCCAAGTACGGCCTCAGCGGTTGCCCGACCCTCCGGAGCGGCAACGTTGGCGACGCGGTTGTTGATCACCACGCCCTGCACCGGGCGCCGGGTGGCGATCGCCTCCCTGACGATCTCCACCGGTGCGCCCACAACCAGATTACGGGTGGTTACCGCGGCGACCGCATCGCTGGGCTGGTCGAGGAGGATGAGTGACAGGCGGATGTCCTGTGGTCGAGCCTCGTCCGCGGGAAGCTCGGCGGGAATGAACTGGGTCTGCGTGGTGGATAGCCGAAAGCCCGCTGGCAGTGCGCCGCGGGCGTCGAGGGCATCGAGGTACTCCTGCTCGGAGTGATAGACCTCTGCTGTCGCTGGCGGCGGGGAGTCCACAGAGGCACCCCATATTGAGCGCGAGCCCCGAGAGCGGTCAAGGATCAGATTTGCGGTGTAGGCGCCGCCTACACATCCGATAGTTGGAGCAATGGGGGACGGTCTCGCGGGCCTGCCTGCCTCGTCACTCGCAGTGACGTCCGCAGCGCTGCTGGGTGTTGCGGCAGGGGCGCTGGCAGTGCTGCTGATGCGGCGCATCCGTGCCGGCGGCGCCGGTGTCGGCAGCCACCTGACGCGGCTCGATCAGGTGACGGCGCGGCTGACCGCCTTCGAATCCACCCTGACCGTTCCGCAGGAACGGGGCCGACTCGGCGAGCTGCTGCTCGAGCAGCTGTTGGCCACCTGGCTGCCCCGGGCGGCCTTCGACACGCAGGTAAGCCTGCCGGGCGGGGTACGCGTGGACGCCGCGGTCTACCTCGGCGATCGCGTAGTGCCGATCGACAGCAAGTTCCCGCAGGAGGCGCTGACCACAGCGGCGGAGCTGCAGAACGGCCGGCGCGATTCAGGCCGCCACGCGCTGCGCCGTCACGTCGAGGCCATCTCCGACAAGTACCGGCAGCCGGGAGCCGGCCTCGCCGAGTTTGCCCTGCTCTACGTGCCCTCCGATGCTCTCTATCTGCGCTGGTTTGGCAGTGACGCCGGCCTAGTCGAGCTGCAGCGGGCGCTGCGACTCGGCGTGGTACCGGTCGGGCCCTCGGGCCTCTATTTGTACCTGCGCACCGTCAGCCACGCCATGCTGAGCGTGCGCCTGGATGCCGCCGACGCCGGCCTGGCCGACACGGTGCAGCAGCTGCGGGTAGACGCCGACCGCCTCTCGACCGATCTCCGCCGGGCCGGGCTGCACCTCGATCATCTGCTGAAGAGCCACGACGCGCTCGGCGGCGCCTGGCAACGGGTAGGCCGTGCGATTGCGCGGCTCGACGGTGGCTGGCACTCGCCGCCGGGCTCTCAGCGGGCAGGGGCGGCCGCGGCGGCGGCATCACCAAGCCGCAGCTCTACCACCACCGGAAGATGATTGGACGCGCCACCGGCGCGCATCGCCCGCGGCGCGCCAGCGGCGGTCAGCAACCCGTCGGTGGCGACCTGCAAGCCGCCCGCGTAGAACACACCGTGTGGGTGGGCCAGCCCGGCACTGAGCAGCACGTGATCGATCGCCTTCCAGCTGCCATGATAGTGGTAGCTGCCGGGCACCGCTGGCGCCGCGCGCGGGATCGCGCCGATGTGGGCCGCGACGCCCTGACCCACCTCGCCGGTCTCGTTCAGGTCCCCGGCGATAACCACATCCACGGTGGCATCGTCGCGGAGCAGCTCTGCGATGCGGCGCCGCAAGATCTCGGCGCCGGCACGTCGGTAGCCAGCGGTGGCTCGCTCGCCGCCGCGCTTCGACTTCCAGTGGGCGGCAAAGAGATGCAGCGTCTCGCCATTGGGGAGCTCGAGCTCCAACTCCAGTAACGGCCGGGGCGGCGGCGGCACGTCGCGAGCCGCGGCAGCACGGGCGCCGGCGGACGGCCACGGATCTGCCGCCGGGTCCACCTGCAGCAGCCGGTGCGTCGCACCGGCAGCTTGCTGAGCACGGCGATGCTGGTGGCGGGACGGGGTGCGACGGTGTAGAGCGCGTCGGCGACGGCCGCTAGCTTGCGGTGGTAGGCCGCCTCGCCCCAGCGGGTCGCGTCGCGGAACTGTGCATACTCCCCACCGTCGGCGACGGCGTCGAACAGGTTCTCGACGTTGTAGGTGACCAGCACGAGGGCAGCCTGGTCGGCGCCGCACGAGGCCAAAGCCGTGGCGCCGGCGAGGATGGCTGCCGCAATCGGTGCTCGCTTCAACCGCCCAGAGCGGCCGTCAGGCGGCGGTACTCCTCTTCGCGGCTATGGCGCTCCGGCGCCAGCTCGGTGCCGGTTATCTCCCGATACGCCTGGGCGTAGCGGTTGGCGACCTCCAGCCGCAGGCTGTCCGGGACGGGCGGCGGCTCGCCGTCGCCCATGTAGTCGTGGTCCATCAGCCACTGGCGCAGGTATTCCTTGTCGAGCTTGCGCTGCTTCTGTCCCTCCTGGAACAGAGCCTCGTAGCTGTCGGCATACCAGTAGCGGCTGGAATCGGGCGTGTGCACCTCATCGGCCAGCACCGGCTCACCGTCGCGGATACCGAACTCGTACTTGGTGTCCACCAGTATCAGTCCCTGACGGGCGGCATGCTGCACGCCGTATTCGTAGAGTCGCATTGCAGCTCCCTCAACGGCCTCCCATACCTCCCGCTTCACCAGGTTCTGCCCCAACACCTGCTCGCGGGAGATGCTGATGTCGTGCTCGCCGCTCGGCGCCTTGGTGGCGGGTGTCAGCAGTGGCTGCTCGAAGCGCTGATTGAAGCGCATCCCTTTCGGCAGGGAGATTCCGGAGACCGCACCCTCGCGCAGATAGTCGCGGTAGGCAGACCCGGTCAGGTAGCCGCGCACCACCACTTCGACGGGGATCACCTCGACCTTGTCCACCAGGACACTCCGCGCCGTTACCGGCATGACGATGTGGTTGGGAACCAGATCGGCGGTGGCCCCGAACCAGAACAGCGACATCTGGTTGAGCAGCTGACCCTTGAGGGGAATCGTGGTCAGCACCCGATCGAAGGCGGACACGCGATCGGTGGTGATCAGCAGCAGCCGATCGCCAAGATCTATCCAGTCGCGGACCTTGCCGCTGGCTACCTCGACATCGGCACCGAGCGCCGCCGGGTCGACGGCGTCGAGCGTGGCTGCAAGGTCGCCGGGAGTGGCGACAGCCGGGGCGGCAACATCTGGATTGCCGCCCCCGCCAGCGCCGGCCATCTACAGCTCGTCTTGGGAACGAACGACCTTGCCGACCAGGCCGTAGGTGATGGCCTCCTCGGCGCTCATCCAGTAGTCGCGGTCGGTGTCCTTCTCGACCTCGGCCACACTCTTGCCGGTCTCGTTGGCGATGAGCTCGTTGGCCTTCTGCCGCATCAGGTCCATCTCGCGGGCGTGGATCTCGATCTCGGTAGCCACACCGCGGAAGCCGGCCGCCGGCTGGTGGATCAGGTAGCGGGAGTTCGGCAGCGCGAAGCGCTGCTCCTTCGGAGAGGCGAGCAGGATGATGGCACCGGCACTGGCGACCAGCCCCATGCCGATCATCATTACCGGCGGTTTGACGAACCGCATCATGTCCAGGATCGCGAACCCTGCGTCGGCATCGCCGCCCGGGCTGTCGATGAAGACCTTGATCGGATCGTCGCTTTCCTGCTCGAGCAGAAGCACCTGGCGGATGACGCGTTCGGCCAGGCTCTTGTTCACCTCGCCGGTGAGGAGCACGGTGCGCGTCTTGAGGAACTGCTGGGTAACGGCGTCGCCGTCGCCCTTCTTGCCCTCACCCTCTTGGTCCTCTTCGCCCTCTTCGTCCTCGGCGGGCTCCTGAGCTCGCAGCTGCTGGCGAAAGCGCGCGTCGTCAGCATCGGACAACGGTCCGGTCAACATCTCGTCCATGGCCGCCGGGAATATACTACTGAGACTCCACACGGCCAACGGCGAGCGGCAAGACCGCTCAGTTGAGGTTCAGCCGGCCGCCCACCGCCTCCATGCCAGCCGTCCGCCACGCCTGTAAGCCGACACCGTCGTCGGCCGGCCACACCAGCTGTGCGTCCACCGCCGAACCGCGCGCCACCTGCCGCGCCTGCTCCGGCCCGAGTACGAATAGCGCAGTCGCGTAGGCGTCTGCCGCAGCCGCCGACGCCGCCAGCACCGTCACACTCACCATCGGGTGTGCCGGGTAGCCGGTGCGCGGGTCGAGGATGTGGTGGTAGCGCACGCCGTCGACCTCCAGGCCGCGCTCGTAGTCGCCGGAGGTAACCACCCCAAGCCTGCCGTCGCCGGGGCGCACCTCCAGTACCGTGAGCGGCGCCGCGCTGTCGCGGGGGTGCCGCACCCACACCCGCCACGGCGACCGATCCGGTTTCTGGCCGGCCACCAGTAGATCGCCCCCCGCCTCCAGCAAGTACACGCCGATACCGCGCGCCTCCAGCCAGTCGCCGAGGCGGTCCACCACCGCGCCCTTGGCTACCGCCCCCAGGTCGAGACGGGTGCCTTCGCTCAGCTGCGCGGCGCTGGCGGTGAGCGTGACCCGTTGCCAGGCAACCTGCTCGGTAGCCGCGGCCAACGCCGGCTCCGGTGGCAGCACGCCGCCGCTGTCGAACTGCCACAGCTCGGTCAGCGGCAGCACGGTGGGATCGAACGCGCCGTCGGTGGCGGCGGCCACCTCCAGCGCCATGGCGATGGTCTGCCGCAGGGCCGGATCGATGCTCGCGGCGCCGTGCTCGTTCAACCGCGCCAGCTGGCCGCCATCGCGGTGGTCGTGGAGCCAGGCTAGCCGGGTGAGCTCGGCCTCGAGTGCGGTCCAGTCGGGGGAACGGCGGTCGTAGACCGTGGCGCGGACCACGGTGGCCATTGCCGCCATCTCGTGACGATGCGCACTTAGGCCGCACCCGCCGACCAGGAGCGAGAGCACCAGAGTCGTCGGGAGCGCCCATCGATCTCTCCTGCGCATCTGCGCCCGGTCAGGAGGTGGCCAGCTGTGGCGTCCGGTTGAGGTCGAGCTGCAGCCGGTCGCGGACATCGGCGAATGCCGCCAGGGTCTGCTCGATGTCGTCGTCGGTGTGCGCGGCGGTCGGGATCATTCGAAACAGGTGGATACCGCGCGGGACCACCGGATAGGTGACGCCGGACAGGAACACGCCGTGGTCGTGGCGGAGACGCCGCATGATCTCGGTACCTACGAAGGTGTCACCCGGAACGTACACCGGGGTCACCGGCGACTGCGTGTCGCCGATGCTGAAGCCGAGCTCCTGGATGCCAGCCTGCAGCTTGCGTGCGTTCGCCCACATCCGCTCCCGCAGCTCCGGCCGACCCACGACCTCATCGAGGGTGGCGTCGAGCGCGTCCACGTACACCATCGGCAGCGCTTTCGCGAACACGTAGGGACGCGCGTTGAAGCGAACGTACTCCACCACCTCCTCTTTCCCGGCGGTCACGCCGCCGATCGCGGCGAACGCCTTGGCAAAGGTGCCGAAGTACAGGTCCAGTTCGTCCTGCACGCCGAAGTGCTGGCCGGTACCCTGACCGGTCTCTCCCATGACGCCGAAACCGTGGGCATCGTCGACGAAGGTCCGCGCTCCGTACTGCCTCGCCAACGCCGCTATCTCCGGCAGGTTGGCCAGATCACCACGCATGCCGTAGACGCCCTCGACCACGATCAGCGAGCCACCCTTTTCTCGCTTTGCAGACGCCTGGAGCTGCCGTTCGAGGCTCGACATGTCGTTGTGCTTGAACGGACGGAACCGACGGCCTGCCATGGCGAGGATGGTGCCGTCGATCATGGACGCGTGGGACAGCTTGTCGATGATCACCTCGTCGTCCGGCCCGATCACCGCCGAGATGGTGCCGACGACGCCGAGGTAGCCGTAGTTGAACAGCACCGCGGCGTCCTTGCCGCAGAACTCTGCGAGGCGCTGCTCGAGCGCAAGGTGCTTGCTGGTGTTGCCGGTGAGCATGCGCGAACCCATCGGTGCCGACGTCGAGTACTCCTCCAGGGACCGCATCGCAGCCTGGCGGATCTTCTCGTTGCCGGTGAGCCCCAGGTAGCTGTTGATCCCCCACATCACCACGCGGCAGCCATGGAACTCCATGTGCGGGCCCGGGAGGGAATCCAACACTGGCCCGGCGATATCTTTCTGGTCCCTGAACTCTCCGAAGTAGCCGGCGTCCGGCTGACATTTGGCGAATAGATCGGTCATGCACTCACTCTCCGCGAGGCGCCCGTGGTCTCGAGCACCTCG
>CAJWOB010000118.1 GCA_913043885.1 uncultured Spirochaetaceae bacterium
TTCGCCGGCGCGCAGACCCCGGCGCTCATTGCCGCCCTCAACCTCGCAGCCCAGGCTGAGAGCGACGCCGCGCGTCTGCGTAGCGACGCCGACCGCCTGCTGACACAGGCCGAAGAGCTCGATTTCCAGGCGCTGCGGTTCCGGCGCGAAGGCGAGCGCCTGATGGGGCGTGCGGAGCAGGAGATTGCCAGACGGGCATTCACCGCGGCCCGCGACACCATTCGCGATGCCAGCGACGCACTGCTGGAGTCCCTGGCGTTCCAGGAAGACGAGGAGGTGCGGGTGCTGCTGGATCAGCGGCTGACGGCGCTCGCCGCCCAGATCAACGACGCCGAGAATAGGGATGTGGTGGTGGAGGTGCGCAACCTGATCAATGCCGGGCGCGAACTCTACAACGAAGGGCAGTTTACCGGAGCAGAGGGCGTCCTGGTCAGCGCGGAGGACCGCTGGAACGACACCAACGCAACGGAGAACGAGGAGATCAGCAACTGGCTCAACATCGTGCGGTCCGCGCTTGCGGTGCGTTCCGGCCGAGAGCTGCTGCCCGACGACCCGCTCTTTACGGCCATGACTCAGAACCTGAGCTTCGCGGCGCAGAACTACGATACCGGCATCGACCTGCTCGGCGAGAATCGCAGCCGCGACGCAATCGACGCCTTTTCGAGGGCCGAAGGATTCCTCGACAGGGTGCGCCTGACCTTTCCCTACAACAGCAACGCCCGCGTGCTGAGCCTGCGCATAAGCCAGGTAACCGACCCGGAGGGATTCGCCGACCGCCTGCAGACGTTGTTCCGGGAGGCGGTGGCGCTCAACGACCAGCAGGAGGCGTACGCGCAGTTGAAGACGATCGAGGAGCTGCAGCCCGCCTACCCCGGGCTCGCCAACGCGATCCTTGAGCTCGAGTACGCGTTGCAGATTCGCGTACGCCCACCCGACCCGGTGGTGATTGCACGTGCCAACCAGCTGGTGGCCGAGGCGCAGGCTATCGTCGATCGCGGCGACCGCGATGCGTTCGACACCGCGGTGGCGCGGCTGAACGAGGCGATTCGACTAGACCCCAACAACGCCACGGCGATAGCGCTGAAGGATGAGTTGCAGACCTTCACCGGAGGCGGCGCGCGGGTGGTGCTGAGTAGCGATACGCTAGAGCTGTTCCGTCGTGCCGAGCAGCTGTTTGTCGAACGCCGCCTCCTTGAGGCGCGCCGCATCGTGCAGCAACTGCTCCAGGACGAAGCGAACGCCGGCTATCGGCCACTACAGGACCTGAAGGAGCGCATCGATCGGAACCTCTAGCAAGCTCCGGTCGGCTGCTGTGGTGCTGACGCTCTGCGTCGCTTGCGGCCAGTTGTCCGCTCAGACGCTGTTCTGGGAGCAGCCGAGTCTGCTCGCCGGTGAGCCGGCGAGCTTTCTGGAAGCGGGGCGCAGTGGCATCGCCAGCGTGGTGAGCTGGCAGGAGTATGACGACGACACCGCCGAGGTCTACGTCTCGATGGCGAGCCGGGTGGCGGGCGGCGAATGGATCGCCGAGCGGCGCGTGTTGGGGCCCTTTGCGGCCAGTGAGCAGCGCGTCTCGGTGCATTCGTTGGCAGTACGCGACGCAGAGGCAATTGTCGCGGTACTTGCCGGAGAGCAGGAGGTCCGCGTGTTCGGCGTGTCGGTCGCCGTGGTTCCCTTCGCCCCCACCGAGCTGGACACCGTTCGCCTGCAGGCGCCAAGCGTTGCGCCGCGATTTTCCACCGCCAGCGACGGGACCCTGCTGCTGTTCGTCGTCCAGGATGTCGGTGACTTCCAGACGATCTTCGTCACTCGCTCGGCGGATGGCAGCCGCTGGCAAGGCGAGCCGCTGTTGGTGTCCGAGCCGGACCTGTCGCTGACGTTCTCTCCCACCCACGCCGTCCATGGCGGGCGCGACTACGTCGCCTTTCAGTCACAGACGGTCGGCGAAGAGACACAGCGGCAGGAGCTGTTTCTGAAAGCGAGCGACGACGGCGGCCGCACGTGGGGTAGGGCGCAGTCGCTGGCCTTTACCGAAACGCGCGCTGGCCGTGAGCGTGCGGTTACCGACTTCAGCAACGAGCGCCCCATTCTCGCATCGCTCGACACCGGTCTCGGGTTGGTGTGGGAGCGGCAGTTCCATACCTCGCCGTCGCAGATCTACTTCGCGCTGCTGGGCCCCGACGGCTCCTATCAACTGGCGCCAGAGCAGGTCAACGATGCCGGCGCCGCGGCCCGCTTCCCGTTGCTGTTCGAGCTCCGCGGGCGCGTGTTCGTCCTGTTCTTCGACAACCGGCGCGGCACCGACCAGCTGGTGTTGGCAGAGCATCGGCGCGGCAGCTGGAGCAACCGCGTCGTTACCGATACCGCCGCCGGCAGCCGGTTCGGATATCCGTTGGTGCACGCCGACGGTGCGCCCGATATCGAGCTGGTGTGGGAGAGCGGCGCCCGGCCGGCAACGACGGTGCAGAGCATGGTGCCCGATAGCCGGGTGGATCCGCCGAACGTCTTTGCCGCCAACTTCCAGGCTGAGTTGGCGTCCAACATCAGCCGCCCGCTGCTACGGTGGGTGGCGCCGGAAGACGCTTCCGACATCGCCGGCTTCGGCTACACCTGGGGGCAGTCGCCTGATCTGACCGTTCCCCGGGAGATCACGCTGTTGTTCGACGACAACGACGTCACCCTCGAGGCACCGGAGGATGGCGACTGGTTCTTCCGCCTCGCGGTAGCCGACCGTGCAGGTAACTGGGCCGAAGCCGATCCGGTGCGCTTCGTGCGCGACACGGTGCCGCCCGCTGCTGTCACCTTCCTGCCCCCAGAGCTGGACGCCGACGCGTTTCTCTCGTCCAACACCTTCAGTGTCGAATGGCTTGCCAACGACGACGACGTGGCCGGGTACGCGTACCGCTTCACTCCCCTCAGCGTCGATCCCGATGCACAGGGGTTTGCCGAGCGCGTTCCGCCGCCGGCCGACAGGGTCGACCTGGCCGCGCCGCTGCTGACCTTCAACAACATCGACGATGGTCTGTGGGGAGTGAGCGTCATGGCACGGGATGAGGCCGGCAACTTCGGACCTACCAGCGACTTGCTGCTCCGCCTCAACAAGTACATTCCGGTCACCTTCATCACAAACGTGAGCGCCCAGACGGATGAGCTCGGCAATACGGTGTTGACCGTGGTCGGCCGGGGCTTTGCCGAGGGCGGCCTGGTCGATGCGGTGGTGATCGATCGCGATGGGCGAGAGCCGTTCGACTATCAGCTCACCGGGCCGGATGCGTTCGTCGTCGCCAACGACCGCCGTCTGGTCGACGTGCAGGTGCGGGACGTCGAGCCAGCCGACTACCGCATCGGCGTTATCCACCCAACGCGGGGCACCCACTTCGCACGTCCCGTGTTGACGTTCGAGCAACAGGGAACGGTGAAGTTCGGCGACTTCAGGGTCGCCGATGGACCGGTCGGCGCGGTCCGTCTGGTTCAGGCGCTAGTGCAGGCTGACCGAGCGCTGCTGTGGCTGCTGGTCGTCATGCTCGCCATCGGGGCGCTGGCCGCCAGCCGTCGGCTGGTGCTGGTGGTAGCGGAGGGTCGCGCGCTGCAGCGCGATGTCCGGCTGCTGGTCGCGCGCCAGCTGCCGATCGGCCAGCTGGCCGGAGCAGCGGAGAGGGTAAGGGTAATGAAGCAACTGAAACGGAAGGGACTGGGGCTGCGTATCAAGTACACGCTGCTGATCGTGGTGCTGGTGATCTTGGTGGTGTTCATCGTCGCCATCCCCCTCGGCGTTTCTATGATCGAGATCCAACGCGACACGCTGGCCACCGGACTCCAGCAGCGCGCCGAAGTCCAGCTCGGCAGCCTGGCGCGCAGCGCCGGCACCACCATCCAGGCTAACGATCGCCTTACCACCAGCTCGGTTCCGGCACAGGTGGCCGACATGGAGGAGGCGCTGTTTGCGACCATCACCGGACCATTCAATCTCGATCGTGAAGCACCGCCGGACGGGCGCGGCGTCGACTACGTGTGGGCCAGCAACGACCCCGATATCGCCACGAAGCTGCCGGGCGAGTTTCGAATCGCAACGCTGAAGATCCAGGACGAGATAGCGCCGCTGGTCGCCGAGCTTGCCACCGAGCTCCAGGAGCGGGCCGACGATGCCATCACCGCAAAGGCCAGGGAGGTCGACGAGCTCCGCGAGGAGTTCCTGGCCAAGATCGATTCGCCCGACGAGGAGGATCAGGAGCGCGTGGCGCTGATCTCCACCGCCACCTCACAGCTGAACCTGGAGATCGACACCGAGCTGTCCCGCATCGGCAACGTGGTGGCGAGCGTGCCGCAGTTCACCCCGGATGAGATCCTGCCAAACTACACCTTCTACCGGCCCATCGTCTTTCGCGTCCGAGACACCTACGACTACGTGCACGGCTTCGTCCGGCTCGGTGTCTCTACCGAGCGCATCCTCAGCGAGATCGATGCGGCGGTGGAGCTGCTGATTACCCGCACCGGCCAGGTGGCGCTGGGTGCCGTGGTGCTGGGCATCCTCGGCGCCTTGCTGCTGACCTCGATCACCATCACGCCGATCCGCAAGCTGGCCCGTGGCGTCGCTACCATTCGGGACACCGAGGACAAGGAGCAGCTCGGCGACCATGTGGTGGCGGTCCGCACCCGTGACGAGATCGGCCAACTGGCCGAGACGGTCAACGAGATGACGCAGGCGCTGGTGGTGGCAGCCAAGGCCAGCAAGGACCTCACCGTTGGTGCCGCCATCCAGAAGCAGTTCATCCCGTTGGAGACCGCCAGCGACGGTGGCAAGGGCAACATCGGCGGCGAGAGCAACCCGCAACTGGAGCTGTTTGGCTTCTTCGAAGGCGCCAAGACCGTTTCTGGCGACTACTTCGAGTACAAGCGGCTCGACAGCAAGCACATTGCCATCATCAAGTGCGACATCGCCGGCAAGGGGGTGCCGGCGGCGCTGATCATGGTGCAGGTGGCGACGATCTTCCACGGCTTCTTTCGCAATTGGACGTTGCAGAGCCCCGGCATGCACGTGGACACGTTGTGTTATGAGATAAACGACATGCTCGAGGAGCGGGGATTCAAGGGCCGCTTCGCCGCGTTGACGGTAGGCATCCTGGACGAGGAGACCGGACGCGGCGTGATGTGTAACGCCGGCGACAACCTGTTGCACGTGTACCGCCGCGCGGAAGCGCAGATGGTGGTGGAGACGATGCCAGAAGCGCCGGCGGCGGGGGTGTTCCCGTCGATGCTGGTGGAGATGCAGACCGGCTTCAAACAGATTCCGTGGATCGTGAACCCCGGCGACATCGTCCTGCTGTTCACTGACGGCTTGGAGGAGGCGCAACGCAAGTTCCGCGACGCCCAGTTCTCGTTCATCACCCACGACCCGGAGGCTCCGGATGAGTCGATTCGCAACCAGGCGCTCATCCAGCAGCTCGAGTCGGGGGCGGAGTTCGAGGAGCTCGGCGTCCCCCGTATTCAGGCGATCGTCAACGCCGTCATGTCCCGCGGCAGCTTCGATCTGGAGCGGTACCACAATCCGGTCGAGGGTGAGGTGCTGACCTTCGACTTCTCGTCCTGCAGCGGTGGTGCGGAGGAGGCGGTGGCAGGCCTCATCGCCGTGGAGAAGGTGTTTCGGTTACTCCCCGACCCATCGGCCGGCGCCGACGACGTGGTAGAGGTGCACCGGTGGGTGGATGCCTTCCTCCGCGACCATTTCACGCAATACGCGGTCTACTTCGCTCACCCACTGGAGGTAGACGAAGCAGCCGACCGACTTCGCTTCAGCCATCTCCGCGAGGACGAGCAGTACGACGATCTGACCGTGTTGGCCCTGCACAAACGGATACCGGAGGCCGCGGCGCCCACTGAGGAGCGGCCGGCACCGACGGCAGTGGCCGCCACAGCGGGCGCTGGGCCGGCCGCCGGTGCTGGCGCCGGCGACGGCAGCGCGGCCGGCGCGGACTCGAGTAGCTAGCGGTGGCGCGCCGGCGGGGCGCCCGCGAAGAAGGCCTCGCGCCGCCGCAGTTCTTCTGCGAGACCTGTGGGGCGGAGGTGCCGCTCGACGTCGACAACTGCCCCTCCTGCGGCTCGACCTTTACCTCGGTCAAATGCCCGCGCTGTCACCACGAGGGCCCATCCAACACGTTTGCGGTCGGTTGCCCATCTTGTGGGCTCACGCCGCCCGGCTTCACCGCACCGCGGCCCGCGCCACAGATTCGTAGCGCCTCGCTCGCTCCGCGTCGGCCACCGTCGTTATGGCTGATCGCAGCGCTCAGTGCGGTGCTAGTGGGGCTGGTGATGCTGTTGCTGGGCGTCTAGCCCCCAGGGGGAGCTATAACAGTAGGCCGACGCCAACTCCACCCTGCAGGAAGTAGTCGCTGGCGTCGCTGAGCTCCAGCAGCCCCGCGGCGCCCACGTAGAGGAGGGTATCGGGAATGAGAAAGTGGATGTCGGCGCCCACTTTCAGTGGCAGGTCGGTCGCCAGCGCAAGGCCGGAGTCGAACGGCTCGGTACGCAGCGCCGCCGACGCACTGGCGACGATCGAGCCGAAGTCGACGAACAGCGCCGCGCGCAGATAGGCCCATCCTTCCCAGGGCGCATCCTGCGTGTCGCCGGGCTGGTGCAGCGGCTCCACCGGAGATACCACCACCTCCGGCGCCACGCTCAGCTCTACCTGTCCCAGCCCCAGCGTCGCGGGCACCATCATCCCGAGGCCGGGGAAGTTGGTGAACGAATCGGTGCGCGGGTCTAGCTCGACCGCAGCCCGCACCGCCGCGGCCAGACGCAGTCGGGCCGCGCCCAGGTTGGCACGAAAGAAGCGCCATTTCGCCGCTACGCTTCCCCCGAGTGGCGTAGCGGCAGCACCCTCGATGGCGACCGCCGTTACTGCCGCATTGACTTCGAGACCGCTGCCGGCCCCGATCCGGGCGCCGACGGCAACCGGAAAGCGCAGTCGTGGGTTGCCGATGGCGTCGAGCCCACTGTGGCCCACCGCGGTCAGCGAGGTCTGGACCACCTCACGCGGCAGTACGTCGGCCGTCGCTGACACCATGCCGCCGGACACACCGCTCCAGATCGAGCGATAGGAGACGGTGGCGCTGTAGTCGATGGTGACCTGGGCCTCCACCTGGCTGCCGGGGCCGGCAATCCGGATGAGGTAATCGCCCGCTGGGACCAGATCGCCGGCGTCGTCGCGACCATCCCACGACACCGCCTGCTCCCACGTGTCGAACGCGCCCAGCTCGAAGCTGCGGGCGACGCCCTCGGCGGCGGGGTGGATGCCATCGGCCTGCATGTATTGCAGCGACAGGGACGGATCTCGTTTTACGTCCCCGCGACCGGCCAGGAAGCGAGTCATGTCGGGGCTGCATTTGCGCTTCGGGATTCGGATTGGGTGGTCCCGAGTTACCGGAACCCAGGG
>CAJWOB010000119.1 GCA_913043885.1 uncultured Spirochaetaceae bacterium
ACAGCCTGACCCGCCGCATCGTAAACCTGGGTGAAGATGCCCCAGCCAGATTCATCCTGACCATTGCTCTCCCAGGCCACCACGAAGCCGCCACCGTCAAGGGATGTCACCGACGGATCATATTGCTCCGAACCCACATAGCTGTTCACCAGGAAGTCATCACCCGTCGCAGTGCCATCCGCATCAAACATCCGGCCACGGATATCCCAGCCGTTACCACCATCATGACCGGAACTGTCACGCCAGGTCACCACAAAGCCGCCATCCTCAAGCGCCGTGATATCAGGCTGCTCCTGCGATGAAGACGTATAGCTGTTGATCCGGAACTCATCACCGATCCCATTGCCGTCTTCATCGTACAACCGGGCGTAGATATCGCTGCTCCTACCATCGTACCAGGTGACCACGACGGTCCCGTCGGCAAGCTCATCCATGGAAGACTGAGACTGACTGCTGCTCACATACTGGTTGACCCGCTCAACCAGGCCGACCTTATCCCCCTCAGCGTCGTAGCGCTGCATCCGGATGTCATAGCTGGAACCACCCGAGTAGCCGGAGTGATCCGTCCACGTAACCACAAAGCCACCGTCAGACAGTCCCAGAACCCCAGTTTCGTTCTGCGTATTGCTCGTATAGCTGTTGACCCGGAACTCGGAACCAGACTTTTCCGCACTGGCATCAAAGCGCTGACCACGGATATCCGTACCCGAACCACCTGTATGACCGGAATCATCCTGCCACGTCACCACAAAGCCGCCATCGGCAAGGGCTGCAACATCCGGAACCTGTTGGTTAGAACCTGTATACGTATTAATCAGGAACTCATCACCCGTCGGCTGGCCCTTCTGATCCAGCATACGACCCCGGATATCCCAACTCGAACCACCAGAATGACCAGAGCTATCCGACCACGTCGTCAAGATCCGGCCATCTGCCAGCATCACCGATGCCGGCTGCTCCTGGCTGCCGCTTGTATGACTGTTAACCAGATGTTCGCCGTCAACACCGCCTTCAACCGCCGTCAGAACTATCTCTTCCGCCGTCGAACCACCCTGTGCCGTCACAATACCACTCAATGCCTCATCCGAGCTGATCGCACCCAACAGACCCGAGCGAACATCCGCAATCGTGTCCCCGGACTGAACGTTATAGCTCACACTCTCGTCACCAACCCGCAGCGTGTAGACATCGCCAACGTCGCCATCCAGCATGATCGTCTGAACCTGACGAACCGGATTGGCTCCCTCAACAACCACCAGATCATCGCCGCCCGCCGTATCTGCAACCTCAATATTGCGCAGGATCACGTCATCTGCCGCATCACTCAGGGTCAGGCTGTCGACACCATCACCCAGATCAACCGTCAGGTTACCGGTAACATCTCCAAGGGTAACTGCGTCACCCTCTTCACTACCCGTTACAAGAGTTACAGTCCCCTTGCTGCCATCCGCCTCAAAACGCTGGCTGTAGATGCCATTGCTCGAACCATCCTGGTCACTGGACTGCCACGTCACCACAAAACTGCCGTCATCAATGGCCGTGACCGCAGGATAGTCCTGGGTCGAGTTCACATAGGTGTTTACCAGGAACTCATCACCTATCGCGGCACCATCCGCACCATAGATCTGACCACGCACATCCGTGCCAGAGCCATCACCATGACCGGAACTGTCACGCCAGGTCACAACAAAGCCGCCACTGTTCAAGCCCGTATCCGGATCAATCAGACCCGTCACACTTGGATAAGACTGCTGCGAACTCGTGTAGGTGTTGACAAGGAACTCGCTGCCCGCCGCCGTCGTCGCGAGCCTCGGAGAACATCGGCTGTGCGCGCATCCGAGGGACGTCAGCACGGCAAGCGCTGCCTCGTCGCTGACCAGGTCGGCGAACACCGGGTCCTCGGTCAGCCGCAGGCTGGTGCCCTGCGATCGATGGGTGGAGCGATGTGCGGGTGAGGCGGCCGCCACACGCCGGCGCGCCGCCACCTGGATACGTGGGAGCAGGTTCGCGTCGGGCACCCCGGCGACGCGCACGTACCCGCGCGCGAGCAACTCCTTGCGCCTGGCGGTCGAGCCGGTGATGTGCTCGCTACCGCCAGCCACGCTGTGCGTGCAAGCCTCGATCCGGCGGTATCTCGAACTTGCGATCCGGCTCGCCTAGCAAGCGACCATCCGCCGTCCACGCGAGGTCGCTGCCGTACAGATGGTCGACCAGCTCTCCGCTGAGCCTCTCCAGCGCATCGGCGCGTTCGGGATCACCTGACAGGTCGTCGACCTCGGCCGGGTCGCGCTCCATGTCGAACAGCTGCACGCGGTTGCCAACCGGATACCAGGTGAGCTTGTAGCGCTCGTCGCGGAGCATCCGAATCGCCAGGTCGCCCTAGAACGCCTCGGCGTACAGCGACGACCGCCGCGCATCTCCCACCAACGACTGCCCCTCGACGGTGTCTGGGCAGTCGATCGCGCACAGGTCCAGGAGGGTAGGCATCACATCGCGGAGACAGGCCAGACGATTGTCGACTCGGTGATGACCCACCCGCTGGTCGTCGGCGGGCGGCACCAGGATCAGCGGCACCGCAGCAGCGGCGTCGTACAGTGGCGGCTTCGACCACAGCCGGTGCTGCCCGAGCATGTCGCCGTGGTCGCTGGTGAACATCAGTACGGTGTTGTCCAACTCGCCGTCCTCGCGGAGGACGCCGATCAGCAGCCGGATCTGATGGTCTTTGTAGGTGGACTGGGCGTAGAAGCCGCGCAGTGCCCGGCGCGTCTCCCGCTCCGTCATCTGCAGGTTGTGGTGGTAGCGGGCACGCAGCGCGTAGGGCCAGTCTTCGAAACGCTGCGCCCACTCGGCCACTACAGGCATGGGGAGATCCCCCTCCTCGTACATGTCGAGGTAGGCGGCCGGCGGGTGGGGGGCGGCGAAGGATCAGTACCAGAACGCCGGACGGGTCGGGTCGCGGCGCTGGATGACCCGGCTCATCTCACGCACGGTCCAGTTGGTCGGGTGGAGCTCTTCGGGCAGGTGCCACGGCCGCACGGTGTAGGCGTTGTTGCCCATTGCATGGGTGAGCTCCTGGCCGGCGTAGCCGGCATCCTGCAGGTGGAGCTCGTGGTCGTCCACGACGTTGCCCACGCGGCGGCGACCCTCTTCGAACAGCACCACGTCCTCGAAGCCGATGCGATCGCGCTGCGGGTAGACATGAAGTTTGCCGACGGCGTGTGCTTGGTAGCCGTTGGCCCGAAACACGGCCGGCATGGTCGGCAGCTCGGCCGGCATCGGCCCGTGCTCGTCGAACACGCGATCGCCGTGGGTGCGTGTGGTGGTCCCGGTCATCAACGCCCGGCGTGCCGGGATGCACATGGGCGTGGTCGAGTAGGCGCGGCTGAAGCGGACGCCGTTGGCCGATAGCTGATCCAGGGTCGGGCTGAGGATGTGGGAGTGGCCGGCGGCGCGCAGCAGGTTTTCGGGCCAGTGATCGACGCAGATGAGCAGGACGTTGGGTGGGCGTGACATGGTTGGGCCTGCGCGGCGGTCGCCCGCGCGACCTCTTCCGTTCTGAAGGCTCCACCACGATGGCTCCACGTCGGATGCCGCCGCGATAGGCGGTATAGTCGCAGGCAGTGGTCATCGGATTGATAGGAGCGGGCAACATCGGTAGTCAGGTGGCACGACTTGCCGTCGCCGCCGGGCACGAGGTCATCGTCAGTAACTCGCGTGGGCCAGAGACTCTGACCGAGCTCGTCGCCGAGCTGGGAGAGCGGGCACGGGCTGGCACCGCCCACGACGCGGCAGAGGGCGGTGAGGTGGTCGTGGTGACCATCCCCCTCAAGCACTACCGCTCGGTGCCCGTCGACCCCCTGGCTGGCAAGATCGTAATCGACACCAACAACTACTCCCCCGGCCGAGACGGGCGCATCGCGGAGCTGGACGACGAGTCGACTACCACCTCGGAGCTGCTGCAGGCGCATCTGCCCGGCTCGAGGGTGGTGAAGGCCTTCAATCACATCTACGCGCCGGAGCTCACCACCGATGGGCGCCCCGCAGGGACTGACAACCGCCGTGGGTTGGTGATTGCGGGTGACGATGCCGGGGCCAAGGAGACTGTCACAATGCTGCTGGACCAGTTCGGGTTCGACACCGTCGACGCCGGGCCGCTCAGCGAGGGCTGGCGGATTCAGCGTGACACCCCCGGCTACGGTCCGAGGCGCACCGCCGCGGAGCTGAGGGCGGATCTGGCGGCCGCCAAGCGCTACGCGGAGCGCTAACAGCGCTGGCATAGATGTCATCTCTCGACGTGCTGGTACTTGGCGGTACGCTCTACTTCGGTAGGGCGGTCGTCGAGGAGCTGTTGGAAGCCGGTCACCGGGTAACGGTGTTCAGCCGCGGGCGACTGCGGCCACCGTTCTGGGACTCAGTCGAGCATATCGAGGGCGACCGCACCGATGCCGATGGCCTGGTCGAGCGCCTCGGCGGGCGCACCTTCGACGGCGTCATCGACAACATCTGCTACAACCGGGGCGAGGCCGAGAGCGTCGTCCGCGCCCTGCGGGGCCGGGTCGGGCGCTACGTGGTTGCCAGCACGGTGTCGGTCTACGGCGAGGCCGGCCACGCCATCCACCGGCACACGCCTACCCGGCCGCTGAGTGATGAGGCGCGCTTCGCCGTCGACTACCGTCCGCTGGAGCCGGTGCGGGAGGAGGACCTCGACAACTCCACGCACCCATGGGAGTACCGCGAGGGCCTGGAGGAGTACGCCGAGGGCAAGCGTCACATGGAGCGGGTGATGCTGGAATCCGCCGCCGACTGGCCGTGGGTGGTGGTGCGGGTACCCTCTACGGTAGGTCCCGGCGATCCGAGTGGGCGTTTCGCGTTCTGGCTGACCCGGCTACTCGACGGTGGCCCCATGCTGCTTCCCGATGGCGGCGTGCACGCCACGCAGCTCGGCTACTCCCGCGACCTGGCCCATTTCCTCGTTCGGTTACTCGAAGCTGGGCCGCCCCGCACCACCTACAACTACGCGCAGCGCGAGACGCCCTCGCTGCTGTCCTGGTTGCACGCCATGGCCGGTGCCGCGGGCGAGTCCCTCGAGGCGCTTCCGGTGCCGTCGACACTGCTGCATCGGCACACCGATCTTCCCTGGAAGGACTGGTCCTACGCGCCCTTCAGCAGCACACCGGTGCTCATGAGCCTGGATCGCGCCCAACGGGAGATTGGCCTCGACTACCGTGCGTCCCTCGAGGAGTGGATGCAGGCCACCGTCGACTGGTACCTGGAGGACCGCCAGCGACTATCGGTAGCTCGGCACGGCGAGCACCGGGTGGCGGAGCTCGCCATCGCAGAGCGGTGGCAGCGTCTGGACGCCGATCCGGGCTCTCTGTTCACCGGCTGACGCCCGTCGCGGCGCATGGAGTTGCACCAGGTCGATCACGCGGAGTTTCCGGAAAAGGGCTTCACCGTCGTCCGCGGCGCGTTCCACCAGAAGGAGCTGGAGCCGCTACGCCGCAGGCTCGAAGAGGTGATGGCCGACCTGCCCGGCTACGAGGCCCGTGTGGCCGAGGCGCACCGGGCTGCCGAGGAGGCCCATCCGATGGCGGGCGCTCCGGATGCCACCGCCCACCTCGTGGAGCAGCAGCGCCGCCTCCCCGAGCTCCCGGAGACTGCGGTTGGCCCGCGGCATCTACGTCGCCACAACCGCGTGTATCCGCGGCGGCGCGAGCCCGCTGACCCAGTGCTCATGCGGCAGGACGCCGAGGCGGCTCGAGCGGGCGATCCGTGGCGGACCTTCGACGGCCAGGTGCACAGTCTCGCCGACTTCTTCGCCGAGTTTCGGGAGCCGGCCGCTCACCCTATCGTGGGCGACATCCTGTCCCGTGTGCTGGCCCCGAACGTGGTGCTGTGGGCGGACCACATCTTTGCCAAAGGGGCGTACAACAACGAGCCGCCCTACCACGGCGCCAACCGCTACCATCAGGACGGGTTCTTCCAGTTCGACCGCCGCACGGTCACGTGCTGGATCGCTTTCGAAGCGGTCACCGAGGATAACGGTCCGTTTCACTACATCCCGCTCTCCGCCGGCTACGGGCAGTTCGACTTCGACGATCTCGGGCCCGACGGCCTCGGTGTCGAGCTTCTCGATCAGGAAGAGGTGGTCACGCTGGAGCCCGGTGACATGGCGGTCCACGACCGCTGGTCCCTCCACGCCACCGGAGCCAACCTGACCGGAAGCGCCCGGCGCGGCTGGGCACTCCACTACACCGACGCGGAGGCACGGTTCGGCGAGTTCGCGCGTCCGGTGGCGGACGCCACCAAGTGGCACGCGGTGACCGAGGCCGGCCACCACGTGCGCTACGGCCGCTTCTCCGGCAACCTTACCTGGCGACTGGTGTGCGGCACGCAGCCCGCCAACGGGGTCAACATGCCGACCAGCAGCTAGTCGACCAACGGTTAGCCGAGCAGATCGATCGCGTGCACCACCAGTCCGGCGGCCGCAATCAGCACGAACAACACCACTATGCGGTGCCAGACCCGCGATGCCTCCCCACCACCTTCGGACGCAAACCGGGCAACGGACCGATCCTCTTCGTCGCTGCGTTCTTCGCCGCGGGTGTGGCCGCCGGCCCGCAGCGCCCGCGGTACCACGAGCAGGGAGTTCACGATGATGGCGACGGCCGCGGCGGCCGCGCTTACCATGCCGGTGGTGGTTGGCTCGCTCCCCGTGGCAAGCGGCGCGACCGCAGCCGCCACGAGCACCAGCGCTACTACGACGAGGTAGCGGAACAGCAGCCGCGTCAGCGGCATCTGCAGCGGCACGAAGTCATGGCTGCCCATTCGCTTGATCAGGACCGGCGACTGCACAAAGAAGAACCAGACGATGGCCCCAAGGGAAAGGGCGATGGCCAGGAGGTCGACGAGTCGAATGACGGTCATATCGCTGGCGAACGTACCTCTCGGAAGGTTATATCGAAAACACCAAAAGTCAGGACTATCTGTTGCGGATAGTGCGATAATGTAGCGGACGCATGCCGATGCTGCGCGACATCCGACTGCGCGATCTGGAGCTGCTCGACCGCATCGCCAGGCTGCGTTCTATCAGCGCGGCTGCTGACGAGATGGGTGTCACCAGCTCCACAGCGGGCCGGTGGTTGGCCCACCTGGAGGCGTGCCTGGGAGTGCGGCTAGTCGAACGAACTACCCGTACCCTCGCTCTCACCCAACGCGGCCGTGAACTGCGGCTGCGTGCCGCCGACGTGGTCGCAGCGATGAACGCCGCCGTTCATGCCATGCACACCCAGCTGCCGCGGGGCACGGTGCGCGTCTCGGTGCCGCCCTTGGCGGTGGGCACCTGCTCCTCCTCGTAGGCCCGCGTTCCGAAGGGGTTCGTCTCGGCGAAGGTGAGC
>CAJWOB010000120.1 GCA_913043885.1 uncultured Spirochaetaceae bacterium
GGCGTCACGCTGTCTCCCACCTGCTGCACCAGATCAACACCGGAAACGGCGACCGGCCCGCACTGCACAAGGCGGTTCTATCGCGGGTATGCAGCGTGAGGTTCAACCATCCGGTATCGCCACACCGCGTACTAGCACGCCTGCGGACGGTGAACCCGCACGCCTTTCAGTTCCTGCTGCAACCGGCGCCCGGCGTCGCGTTCTTCGGCGCGTCGCCAGAGCGGCTGGTACGCGTTCGCCACCGCCGACTCACCACCGAAGCGCTGGCGGGCACACGGCCGCGGGGCGACTCGATTGCCAGCGATCGCGAGCTGGAGCAGCAGTTGCTGACGTCGGTGAAGGAACGGCACGAGCACCGGCTCGTCCACGACGGCATTCGTCATGCGCTCGGCGGGCTGTGCGACACGGTGCAGGTGCGGGATGCGGTGTCGGTGCGGAAGTTGGCACATGTCCAACACCTCGACACGCCTTTCGAGGGATCGTTGCAGAGCGACAAGCGACTCGGCGACGTGCTGCAGGCCCTCCACCCGACGCCCGCCGTGGGCGGCTCGCCACGCGACGCGGCGCTGGCGGCGATCTCGGCTGCCGAGCCCTTTGACCGCGGTTGGTACGCCGCTCCGTTCGGATGGGTCGATGCGGCGGGCGGGGAGTTTGCCGTGGCCATTCGCTCTGCACTGGCGGTCGGCGACTCGCTGGATCTCTACGCCGGCAGCGGCATCGTCAACGGCTCCGATCCCGCCACCGAGTGGGACGAAACCGAGAACAAGCTGCAGCAACTGTTGGAAGCGATTTGAGTGCTCCGGCGGCGAACAACGCCAGCTGGGCGCGCCTGCTGGTCGCGGAGCTGGTGCGTTGTGGTGTCGACTACGCCGTCGTGGCGCCCGGTTCCCGCTCCACGCCGTTGGTCATGGCGCTGGCGGACAGCGACGCCATCGAGTGCACGGTGTGCCACGACGAGCGCGGCGCGGCGTTCCACGCGCTGGGGTACGCTCGGGCCACGCGGCGGCCGGCGACGGTGGTCTGCACGTCCGGCACCGCCGTCGCCAACATGCTCCCCGCCGTCGTAGAGGCGGCCACGGACGCTCAGCCAATGCTGGTGGTCACCGCCGACCGGCCGTGGGAGCTACAGGACAGCGGCGCCAACCAGACCATCGAGCAGCGGGATATCTTCGGCGGGTATGCCGTGTGGGGGACGCAGCTGCCGCCGCCCGATCCGCGTGTGGCGCCCAGGGCGCTCCTGTCCGCCATCGATCAGGCGGTGCATCGCTGCCTGACTCCCGTATCCGGTCCGGTGCACGTGAACGTGGCATTCCGCGAGCCGCTGGATCCTGGTGACGCCGCGGAACCAGTCGCAGCCGGGATAGAACGGTGGGATCGGGAACTCTCGGCCGGCGGCAGCCCGCTGACCACCTACCTTGCCAACGGTGGCGCCGCACTCCCCGACCTCAATGGCGTTGTCGGTGCGCTGCGCGCGGCCACCACCGGGCTAGTGGTGGCGGGACGGGGAGCGACGGAGGGACAGCGATCGGCGGCACCCGCGATCGGAGCACTGGCCGCGGCGTTGGGATGGCCACTGCTCGGCGATGCCACCAGCGGCGTCACCGGCACCCCGGGTCTCCAGCTGCTGCTGAGCACCACTGCGGGCCGCCGGCTGGGGCGCGCAGACACGGTACTGCTATTCGGCGCCGCGCCCACTACCAAGGGGTTCCTGCAGATGGTGAGCGATGATCCGCCGCAGACCTACCTACAGGTAGCCAGTTCCTCGCGCCGACTCGACCCCACGCATCTGGTGAGCCATCGCGTCGTCGCGTCGCCCGCAATGGTGGCCGAGCGGCTGCTACCGCTGCTGGGCACGGTGGGTGACGTAGCTGGAAGCACCGTCTCCGACGCCGCAGCGGCCGCTCACCGGGCTGCGAGAGACGCGCTGCCCCACGACCGACTCTCGGAGCCACTGGTCGCCCAGACGGTGGCGGCGATGGCGCAGCGGCCGCTTGGCCTGTTCGTTGGCAGCAGCATGCCTATTCGAGACCTGGACAGCTTTGCCGCCCCTCTGGCGGCCGACCTGTCGGTGGCGGCCAATCGCGGCGCCAGCGGCATAGATGGGTCGATCGCCACCGCGCTGGGATTCGCCACGGGGTTGGGCGCGCCGGTGGTAGCGCTCATTGGCGACACGGCGGCGATACACGACGCCAGCTCGCTGGCACAGTTGCAGGGTGCCGCCCACGGGCTGGTGCTGGTCGTGGTCAATAACCGCGGTGGCGGCATCTTCTCGATGCTGCCCATTGCGGCGCAGGCCGATGCCGCGACCTTCGAGCGCTACTTTGGCGCGCCCCACGAGGTGTCCTTCGCCGACCTGGCGGCCGCGTTCGGCCTCGCCCACCGGCACCCCGACGATCACCACGCTCTGGTTGCCGCCCTTGCCGACGCCTATCAACGCGCCACCACCGGCGGCAGCACCCTCGTCGAGGTGACCACGGACCGCGCTGCCAACGCCGCCCTCCACGCAGCAGTTGCCAATGCCGTCGCACAGGCCGTCGGCTGAGTGACCGCACCTTCGGTCTATCTAGTCCACGGTTTCCTCGGCGACTGCGACGACTGGGCTCCAGTAGTCGCAGCCCTCGGTGCCCGTGCCCACTGCATCGGCGTCGAGCTGCCAGGCCACGCTAGCTCCGGCAGCTCCAGCATCGACCGAATCGCGCTGGATTCGCTCAGCCTGGATGGCGCCGCCGGAGAGCTGGCGCGATTGGTGGCCGCCACGCCGGGAGCGGCGCTGGTCGGCTACTCCATGGGAGGTCGCGTGGCGTTACGCGCGGCCAGCCTGGCACCGGAGTCGTTCGCTCAGCTGCTACTGCTGAGTGTGCAGCCGGGCATCGACGACGACACCGCCCGTGCCGCTCGAGCGAACGCCGACGAGCGGCTCGCGGCGCGCCTGGAGCGCATGGACGGCCAGGAGTTTCGCCGATTCCTGCACGACTGGTATGGTGCACCGCTGTTTGGCACCTTTACCGAGCGCGCCGACTTCCCACAGACGATGGAGCGGCGCACCCGCCAGGATCCACCACGACTGGCCGCCGCGCTGCGGGCCCTTACGGTGGGCGCGCAGCCGCCTCTCTGGGATGCCCTGCAACAGATCGGCGGACGGTGCCGGTATCTGTTCGGGGTCATCGACGCGGCCTATGCGGCGGTGGGGGTGGGGATCCAGCGGCGCTCGCCGGCGGTGGCGGTGCACGGGGTGGGCGGGGCCGCGCACGCCCTCCACCGCGAGGCCCCCGCAGCGGTGGCCGAGCACCTCCTGGCAATGCTCGCCAACGCTCCCTTCGCATAGACCTCGCCCCACCGCCGCCGTTGTATGCTTCGGAGCAGAAATCGATGAGTGACACGAACTGGCAGCCTGCAGGCGAATACCAAGAGATCCTCTACGACAAGGCGGACGGCATGGCCCGCATCACCATCAACCGACCGGAGGTGCACAACGCCTTCACCCCCCTCACCGTCGAGGAGATGATCGCGGCGCTCGAGGACGCACGTCGCGACCCGCGCATCGGGGTGATAGTCCTGACCGGTGCCGGCACCCGGGCGTTCTGCTCCGGTGGCGATCAGAAGGTGCGGGGCGACGCCGGCTATCGCGACGACCACGGCGCGGACCGGCTGAACGTGCTCGAGTTCCAGAAGCTGATCCGCGGCTGCCCCAAGCCGGTAGTAGCGATGGTGGCCGGGTACGCCATCGGTGGCGGCCACGTGCTGCATGTGATGTGCGATCTGACGATCGCCGCAGACAACGCGGTGTTCGGCCAGACCGGCCCGCGGGTGGGGTCGTTCGATGGTGGCTTCGGCTCCAGCTACCTGGCCCGCATCGTCGGACAGAAGAAGGCACGCGAGATCTGGTACCTGTGCCGGCAGTACAACGCCGAGCAGGCGCTGCAGATGGGCCTGGTGAATACCGTGGTCCCGCTGGAGCGGCTAGAGGAGGAGACGGTCGAGTGGTGTCAGCGGATGCTGGAGCATTCGCCCACCGCCCTGCGCTGCCTGAAGGCGGCGATGAACGCCGACTGTGACGGTCAGAGCGGGCTTCAGGAGCTCGCCGGTTCGGCGACGATGCTCTACTACCAGACTGCGGAGGCTCAGGAGGGGCGCAACGCCTTCGTGGAAAAGCGCAGGCCCGAATTCGACCGCTTCCCGCGACACTTCTAGGCTGGTGAACGGCGCAGCTCGCAACTGGGCGGCGGCTACTCGCCCCAAGACGCTACTCGCCGCAGTCGGCCCGGTGGTAGTCGGCACCGGCTTTGCGTTCCGCGACGGAGGTGAGCACCTGGTATGGGCGGTGCTGGCGCTACTCACCGCGCTGCTGCTGCAGGTCGGCACCAACCTGCACAACGACTGGGCGGATGCCCACCACGGCGCCGACGGCGCCGATCGCACCGGCCCGCTGCGGGTGACGCAGACCGGACTCCTCTCCAGCAAGACGGTGTTACGCGCAGCCCTCGCAGTGTTTGCGGCGGCGGCGGCCGTGGGCGTGGCCGGCACGGTGCGTGGCGGCTGGCCGATTGCGGCGATCGCGGCGTCGTCGGTTGCCGCCGGGGTCGCATATACCGGTGGCAAGCGGCCGCTCGGCTACCGCGGCCTCGGCGATATCGCCGTGCTGCTGTTCTTCGGTCCGGTCGCCGTCGGCGGCACCTACTACATCCAGACGCTCGACCTCACGCCCACGGCAGCGCTGGCCGGACTGGGACCAGGCTTGCTGGCCACCGCCGTGCTGGTGGCCAACAACCTGCGGGATCGGGACTCGGACGCGCAGGTCGGCAAGCGTACGCTTGCCGTCCGTTTCGGGGCCCGCTTCGCGCGCAGCGAGTACACCGTCGCCGTCGTGGTGGGCGTCGCTCTGCCCACTCTCCTCCTGGCGACGAGCGGTTACCACCCCTGGCATCTGCTGCCGCTGGCGGCAGCGCCGGTGGCCCTGCGACTGCTGGCGCGCCTCTGGCGCGGGGCGGACGGAGCTGCACTGAACCCGCTGCTGGCCGGCACCGCTCAGCTGCTGCTGATCAGCTGCGCCCTCACCTGCGTCGCCGCGATCGCCAGCGCGTGAGATCACGCTCGCAGCCGACGGGGTCACTGCCGGCGGCTCCGCCATGACCCGGCACCCGCCGGGGGGCGATTCCGCAGCCGCCGGCTCGCTGGACCTGCAGCTTCTCGCCCGCAGCTTCGGCGACCGGCACGCGCTGCGCTCCCCCGGCGGCTCGGTCAGCTACGCTGAGCTCCCGCGGCTAGTGGCGGCGATGGCCGGCTGGCTCGGCCAGCAGGGTGTGCGGCAGGGGGATATCGTCGCGCTTACCGGCACCACCGCAGATGCCGACCGAGCGGCGCTCCCGCTCGCGCTGCTCGCCGCCACCTCACTCGGCGCGGTGGCGGCGCTGCCGCCTGCTCGGGCGCCAGCCGCGCGACAGGCGGAGCTGCTGGCCGCCCTTGGTCCGGTACGGACTGCCGCGCGAGCGGAGATGCCGATATCGACCGAACCCTGCGTGCCGCAACTGGAGGCGATACCCGCGCCGACGCAGGAGGAGCTGCGGCGCATCGCAGAGGGCGGCGATCCGTCCGCGCCACCACCGCCACTGGCGCCGACCCTGCGCGCATCGATTCTCTTCACCTCAGGGTCCAGCGGCACGCCGAAGGCTGTGGTGCACACTCTGGGTAACCACTTGGCCAGCGCCGCGGCATCGGCGCACCGGCTGCCGCTTACGCCGCAGGACAGCTGGCTGGCGTGCCTACCCCTCTCCCACATCGGCGGCCTCGGCATCCTGTTCCGCACGCTGACGGCCGGTGCCTGCATGGAGTTGGCGTCCGCCGGTCGGTTCACCGACCCGGGCCGGCCGGAGGTGGCGGCGCTACGCCGCTGTAGTCATGCCTCTCTGGTCGATACCCAGCTCCGCCGGCTTGCTGCCCTGCCCATGGAGGTGCTCTCCCACCGCCCGCGCCTGCTGGTCGGGGGAAGCGCCGTAAGGCGTCACCTGACAGAGGAGGTGCGCCAGAGGGGAGTTCCGGTCCACGCCAGCTACGGCTCTACCGAGATGTGTTCTCAGGTGGCCACCACCGACGCCGATGCTGCCAGCAGCTACGCGCCGGACGGGGCCACCGTGGCGGCGGAGCCTCTCCCCGGTCAGGTGGTACGGGTGGCCGACAGCGGCGAGCTTCTGCTCCGCGGCCCGACGCTGGCGGCCGGCTACCTGCATCTCGGCCAGCTACAGCCGCTCACCGACAACGACGGCTGGTACCACAGCGGCGACCTGGGCCAGCTGCTCACGGACGGCCGGCTGGTCGTCACCGGTCGTAGCGACGCCATGTTCATCTCGGGTGGGGAGAACGTGCAGCCGGAGAAGATCGAACGCGTGCTACTCCAGCATCCGGCAGTGCTGGCAGCGTGCTGCGTGCCGCGCGCCGACGAGGAGTTCGGTGCCCGCCCCGTCGCATTTCTGCAGGTGGAGGGGGGCCCGCTGCCCCCCGAAGGCCTGGAGCGGGTGGCCATCAGCCACCTGACCGCGTTTGAGATGCCGGCCGCCTACCTGCCGATGCCGGAGCTGGGCGGCGGCAAACCGGACCGTACCGCGCTCACCCGGCTGGCGGAGCGCGAAGACCGCTAGCCGGCGCGGAGCGCGGCTGCCACCTCGGCGGGAAGCGGCATCGCCTTGCCGGTCGCCAGATCGACAGCTACGTGGGTGGTGGCCACCTCGGCAGCGAGCCTGTCCGGCGTCTGCATGCTGCGCAGCGCGTAGGTCAGGCGGTACGAGCGTTCGCCAATCTCAGTTACATCCAGCTGGACCTCGAGCTGGTCGCCTAGCCGCATGGGGCTGCGCAGCTCAGCGCGGGCGGCAACGATCGGCAGCGCGTAGCGGCCGGTCGCCAGCACTCGCTGCAGCGGTAGACCGCGCGCTTCCATCATCTGTTCGTAGCACCGGTGAGCGAGGTCGAACACCCGGCTGAAGTACACCACTCCGGCGGCGTCGGTGTCGGCCAGCACCACCCTGGTGCGTGCGACATGGCTTCTCGCGCTGTGCATCTCTCTCCCCTTTCACGGCCTTTCCAGTATCATTGTGCACTCATGGCCACCGACACGGTCGGCGTCGAAGCGGACGCTGCAGCGACGCTCTCCACTACCGAGGCGGCCTCGGTAAGCGGCGAAATGAAGGCGCTGGTCGACAACGTCAAGCGCCTCATCTACATCGACAGCGCCAAGCTGGAGTATCTCGTGGCGGCGAAGATCGCCGGCGGGCATGTCATCCTGGCAGATTCCCACGGAGTCGGTAAGACCTCCCTGGCCAAGTCGCTGGCGCAGTCGATTGGCTGGAGCGGCAGCAACGTGTCTCGTGATGGCGTGCCGATCGAGCAC
>CAJWOB010000121.1 GCA_913043885.1 uncultured Spirochaetaceae bacterium
CCGCCACTCGGGTCGGTGTCGGCGGCCGGTTGGATCTGGCCGTAGGCGGCAAGAGCGACGACCTGCACGGACCGCCGCTACAGGCGCATTTCGAGGTGGTAAGCGTCCACGACGGCCACTTCGAGGAGCCGGAAGCTCGGCACGGCGGCGCCAGCCAGTTCGAGATGGGGGACACGGCGGTGCTGCGCACCGATGCCGGGCTCATCGTTATGGTCACCTCGCGGCGCGTATTCCCGGTGAGTCTGCGGCAACTGACCAGCTGCGGTATCGATCCGCGCTCCCTCCACCTGATTGTCGCCAAGGGGGTGAATGCACCGGTGACCGCCTACTCCGCGGTGTGCCGAGAGCTGACGCGGGTCGATACCCCCGGATCCACCAGCGCCAACATGGAACGCCTGCCATACCGCAATCGCCGCCGCCCCATGTTCCCCTTCGAGAGGGAGACGGTGTGGGAGCCCGAGGCCTACCTCGGCGCCCGCGCCCGCGGCTCCGATGCGGCGGCTACGGCAACGAATTGACGGTGCCTGCCGCCCCAGACTGAATCTCTGCCACTTCAGCTGCTACCGCGTCCACCGCTTCGCCGCCGACCGCCACCTCGTGCATCAGCGTGACGTCGTAGCTGGCGCCGACGGCCAGCGTAACCACACGTCCGGCCTCCCGCTCGACACTGCGCGGATTGGGGAAGCTGGTGCCCGGCTCCAGCCCGGTGACGTACCCGTCGCTTGCCCCACCAGTGCTCTTCCACTGCGCCACATGGGGCAGCTGGCGAATGTCGAAGCGCATGACCGCCGCCCCCGACTGCTGCGGGTTGGTGATCGCCGCCAGGCTGGCCGTATCGCCACTGCGTGCCGCCGGTGAGAACAGGTACACCTGCTCGACGAATCCCGGCGTCGGCGGCTCATAGACGTCGTAGGTATCGAGACCCTCGGCGGAGCGCTCGTGGTAGGGCGTCAGCTCCTCGAACGGAATCAGGAAGCGGCTGCCCTCGCCGAGGAACGGCAGCCCGTAATTGGTGTGATAGAGCAGCTCCATCTCGGTAGGAACGTCGCCGAGGTTGGTGACCTTGTCGCGGATGGTGATCCGCGATGAGTCGAGGCCGAGCGTGACCGCGGTCTCCAGGAGCAGCTTGGGATGGAACAGCGCGGTCTCGTGCACGGTGCCGGTAATCGTCACGGTGCCGGCCGACGGGTCCGCGGCCACGGCGACGCGTTGCGCCGGCAAGTTGGCGATGTGGCCGTGGAGCGAAAGCGGGGTGTCGCCATCCTCCTCGGGAGCGCCGTGCGACTCCAGCCCGCAGCGCGCCATCCACTCGTCGAAGCCGCGCAGCCAGCCCATCCCCCCGCGGGCTGCCTGGTTGACGAACGCGGGGTGCACCGGGCCGCGCACTGGCGACTGCCAGCCGAGGGGTACGTCGCCGTAGCTGGCCCGCCACAGGCCCATGCCGCGGGTCGGAAGTACCGTGCAGCTGAGCTCCCCGGCGGCCACCTCGATGAGGTCGACGCCGTCGCTCAGCCCACCCCGCAAACACCGTTTCTCCACACGGGAATCCGGAATGCCGAGCTCCGCGGAGGAGAGCGACAGGCTCTCGACGTAGAGCCCCGATTCCCAATCGGTCAGCAGCCAGGATCTGTCCATCACCATCCACTGTACCTGACATCCGGCCGGCGGTGGGGGAGTATGCGGCGTGTGGTCGCGGTGAATCGCTGCCGACCTCATTCACCCGGGCGATCTGGCGATGATCGAGATCGGGCAGCGACTGGCCGAGCAGCTGCAGCCGACCGTGGCTGGCGGGGCGTTGCACTAACGCGGCGATTCTGGTGTCCTGCGCGGGATGTGCGGCATCGTCAGCCTGTTTCCCAAGCAGCCTGAGCTGGAGCCGAGAGTGGGTGCGCTGCTGGCAGACATGTTGTGCCAGATGACCGAGCGTGGTCCCGACAGCGCCGGCTTCGCCCTCTATCGCGACGCGGTGCCCGATGGCCAGGTCAAGCTGACGCTGCAGAGCGAGAGCGCCCGCGCCGACTGGGGCGACCTTCACGGCAGACTGCGCAAGCTCGACGGCCACGCCACCTTGGCCGACCACGGTAACCACGCGGTGGTGCTCACCGCCATCACCCCGGCAGAGGCGCTGGCCTGGCTGGAGGCCAACGCCTCGGATTACCGGGTCACGAGCTGGGGCAGGAGCATCGAGATCTACAAGGAGAAGGGCAGTCCGGAGCACGTCATCGAGCAGCTGCACCTGCGCGAGCTGGGCGCCACCCATGCCCTGGGCCATACCCGCATGGCCACCGAGAGCGCGGTAACCACCGAGCACTCCCATCCGTTCTCTACCGGGCTCGACCTGTGTCTGGTCCACAATGGGTCGCTGTCGAACCACAACCGATTGCGCGACCGTCTGACCGAGGCTGGCATTCATTTCCAGACCGACAACGACAGCGAGGTGGCGGCCGGCTATCTGACTCACCGGCTCGCCGAGGGCGATAGCCTCGAGCAGGCGCTCGACCACGCCATCCGCGACCTCGACGGTTTCTACACCTTTGCTATCGGCACCAGGGACGGCTTCGCGGTGCTGCGCGACCCTATCGCCTGCAAACCGGCGGTGTTGGCCGAGACCGACGAGTGGGTGGCAATGGCATCGGAGTTCCGCGCCATCGCCACGCTGCCCGGTGCCGAAACGGCCCACACCTGGGAACCGGAGCCGGCGCGGGTGTATAGCTGGGAGCGCTGAGCTGGCACCCTCGGCAGCTGCAGCCCAGGCCGGTTCCCCCGTCACCTCCTTCGACCTGCGGCGCGACACGGTGCGGCAGCTCAACCAGGCACTACACGACAGTACCGACGGTAGCTTCGAGGTGCTGCGCCCCGACGGCCGCCACGCCATTGCCGTGGGCCTCGACAGCGCAGCGACGGTCACCATCCGCGGCCACGTCGGCTACTACTGTGGCGGGATGAACCAGCAGGCCACCGTGGTGGTGGAGGGCAACGCCGGACCGGGATGTGCGGAGAACATGATGTCCGGCTCGGTGCGGGTGGCCGGTAACGCGTCACAGTACTGTGGCGCGACCGCGCACGGTGGGCTGCTGGTGGTGGAGGGTGACGCCGCGGCCAGGTGTGGCATCTCGATGAAAGGCGCGGACATCGTCGTGGGCGGCTCCATCGGCCACATGAGCGCGTTCATGGCGCAGAGCGGGCGGCTCGTGGTTCTGGGCGACGTCGGTGATGCCTTCGGCGACTCGATATACGAGGCCCGCCTCTACGTGCGCGGCAAGGTGACGGGCCTCGGCGCCGACTGCGTCGAGAAGGAGATGCGCCAGGAGCACGCCACTGAGCTCGCGGAGCTCCTTGCTGCAGCAGGATTCGACCAGGCAGATGTGGGAGAGTTCCGCCGCTACGGATCGGCACGCAAGCTCTACCACTTCGACATCGACCATGCCGCTGAGTACTGATGACGCCGATGCGTGAATCCTCGACCTTCCCCCGCACGGTAATCGCCGAGATCCAGCGGGCAGCCCGCGAAGGCATCTACGATATCCGCGGCTTCGGCGCCAAGCGCGCCATACCCTCGTTTGACGACCTGCTGTTCCTCGGCGCCAGCATGTCCCGCTACCCGCTCGAGGGATACCGAGAGAAGTGCGGCACCGATGTCGCCATCGGCGGCCACCATGGCGCGCCGCCGCTGCAGTTGCGGATCCCGATCACCATCGCCGGGATGAGCTTCGGCTCGCTATCGGCGCCAGCCAAGGAAGCTCTCGGCCGCGGCGCCTCGCAGATGGGCACCAGCACCACCACCGGCGACGGCGGCATGACTCCAGAGGAGAGGGAGCACTCATCGCTGCTGGTGTATCAGTATCTACCGTCGCGGTACGGGATGAACCCCGACGACCTGCGCCGCGCCGACGCCATCGAGGTGGTGGTGGGCCAGGGGGCCAAGCCCGGGGGCGGTGGTATGCTGCTGGGTCAGAAGATCAGCGACCGCGTCGCCGAGATGCGCGACCTGCCCGCCGGTATAGATCAGCGCAGCGCCAGCCGCCATCCCGACTGGACTGGGCCCGACGATCTGCGCATCAAGATCGAGGAACTGCGGGAGATCACCGACTGGCAGAAGCCGATCTACATCAAGGTCGGTGCCACCCGCACCTACTTCGACACCACGTTGGCGGTGAAGGCTGGCGCTGACGCGGTGGTGGTCGACGGGATGCAGGGCGCCACCGCCGCCACCCAGGAGGTGTTCATCGAGCACGTCGGCATTCCGACGTTGCCGGCCACGCGGCTGGCGGTGGAGGCCCTGAAGGACGCCGGCGTCCACCGTCAGGTGCAGCTGATCGTGTCGGGGGGCATTCGCAGCGGCGCGGACGTGGCCAAGGCGCTGGCCATGGGTGCCGATGCGGTGTCTATCGGTACCGCGGCGCTCATCGCCCTGGGCGACAACAGCCCGGATCTGGACGAGGAATACCGCAAGCTGGGCAGCGCCGCCGGCTTCTACGACGACTACCAGGACGGCCGGGACCCTGCGGGCATCAGCACCCAGGACCCGGAGCTCGCTTCACGCCTGGACCCGGAGCTCGGTGGCCGTCGCCTGGCCAACTACCTGAACGTACTGACTCTGGAGACGCAGACCCTGGCACGGGCGTGCGGCAAGACCCACGTGCACAACCTCGAGCCCGAGGATCTGGTGGCACTGACGGTCGAAGCTGCCGCCATGGCGAAGGTGCCGCTGGCCGGCACCGAGTGGACCCCCGGCAACTAGCTACACACCAAGGAGAGCTTTCGTATGGCAACAGACCTTGCGCGATATGCAGATGAGAACGACGTCGAGTTCTTCCTGATCAGCTTCGTCGATCTGTTCGGCGTGCTGCGCTCCAAGCTGGTGCCAAAGCGCGCCATCGGCGACATGCAGGAGGAGGGGGCCGGGTTCGCCGGCTTTGCCGCGTGGCTGGATATGACCCCCGCCGACCCGGACATGTTCGCCATCCCCGACCCCTCCAGTCTCATCCAGCTGCCGTGGAAACCGGAGGTAGCATGGCTGGCCGGCGATCTGTGGATGAACGGCAAGGAAGTGGCGGCGTCACCGCGGGTGGCGCTGAAACGACAGATCGCCGCCGCGGCTTCACAGGGCTATCGGCTGCGTAGCGGCGTGGAGTGCGAGTACTTCCTGCTGGCACCCGACGGCACCGAGATCTCGGACGCCCGCGACACCCAGGGCAAGCCCTGCTATGACCAGTCGGCGTTGATGCGCCGCTACGACGTGGTGAGTGAGATCTGCCAGGCGATGGACTCTCTCGGTTGGGGGCCGTACCAGAACGATCACGAGGATGCCAACGGTCAGTTCGAAATGAACTGGGAATACGCCGACGCGCTGACCACCGCCGATCGCCATGTGTTCTTCAAGTACATGGTCAAACAGCTGGCCGAGAACCACGGCTACCGGGCCACCTTCATGCCCAAGCCGTTCCCGCATCTGACCGGCAACGGCTGCCACATGCACCTGTCGCTGTGGGATCAGGCCGAGAGCAGCAATCTGTTCCTCGACGAGGGCGACGAGATGGGACTGTCGCCACTGGCCTACCAGTTCCTGGGCGGCGTCCTGCATCATGCGCCGGCGCTGTGTTCGTTCTTCAACCCCACGGTCAACAGCTACAAGCGCATCGACGCCTCGACCACCCTGTCGGGCGCCACCTGGGCTCCCACTGTCGTCAGCTACTCGGGCAACAACCGCACTCACATGGTCCGCATCCCGGACGCCGGCCGCTTCGAGATCCGGCTGATGGATGGGTCCACCAACCCCTACTTCGCACAGATGGGGGTGTTGGCCGCGGGCCTGGAGGGCATTGCCTCGCAGCGCGATCCCGGCAAGCGACTGGATCTCAACATGTACACCGAGGGTCACAAGGCGCGGGGTACCAAGCAGCTGCCGTTGAACCTGCTAGATGCGCTCCGCCTCACCGAGAAGAGCAAGGAGCTGCGCGTCGCCCTCGGCGACGAGCTTATGGACAGCTATCTGAAGCTCAAGTACGCTGAATGGGCCGACTACTACGGCTCGATCTCGGCGTGGGAACGCGACCACACCCTGGACTGCTAATACGCTGTCCGCGAAGCTCGCCGGCACGCAATCGCGTAGTCCCGATTCTATTCGGATATCGTACGGATAGAGCCGGGCGGGCCCCACGCTCCTTGTACGACCGTTATGCGGACAAGGGGGCGTCTCTAACCCGTGGCGTCGGCTATTGCCTCGTAGAGGTACCGCCCGAACGACCGTGACGCCAGCAGCAGGTAGCTGCGCTGGCCTTGCCGGTCGAGCCGCACCACCTCGGTAGCCACTTTGGCCACCAGCGTGCGCGCCGCGCCTCCGCTGGGGAACATCTGCTCGGTGATATCCAGACTGCACAGTCGGGCCAGAACATCGGGCGCGCGGTCGCCGGTGAGGCGGAGCGCCGCGCGGAGATGGGTGATGTCCACCACGCGAACGCCTGGCACCGACGGTGGCGCTACGGCCGCGGACGTCCCGTTCTGCTCGTCGATGACTATCCACTCGCCGGGGCTCACGCTGAAGGTGATGCGCTTGCCCTCCAGGGCCGCTCGCCCGAGGAGCACCGTTTGCTGCCCGCCCACGAGCCGCCACTTGCCGTGGGTGCTGTAGTCCTCGATGACCAGCCCGCTGGCGGTCGGCTGTGCAAGATCGGGGGGTAGCGGGCTACCGAAGCGAGGCGCGGCGCCAGACACGGCGCTAGACACGGAGTCGCTCCCCTTCCGGATCGACGTGGGCGTGGTGGGCCATGATCTCGGCCTCCACACGGCGGCCGTTGGCCAGCAGCACCGCCACCCGGGTGCCGGGCGCCGCCAGCGGGGCGTCGACGATGCCGAGGCATACCGACCGGCCGAGCGTCGGTGACATGCGGCTGGAGGTCACACGGCCGCAGACCTCCCGGCCGCCAGCGCCCCCGACGATCTGGCAGCCCTCGGCCGGCACCACGGCCGGGTCCATCGGCTGCAGCGCTATCAGCCGCGGATAGTCGTCGCGCTGCTGCTGCCACACCAGCTCCGGCCGCCCGGCAAAGTCCTGCTTGTCCAGCTTGATGGCCCAGTCCAACCCGGCGCTGAAGGCCTGGGTGAGCCCGTCGGTGTCTTGACCGACGATGAAGTGGCCCTTCTCCAGCCGCATGATCCGCTGCGCCTCGACGCCAAACGGCCGCACACCCAGGCCGTGCTCGTCGGCCAGATCGCGCAGGCCTTGCATGAATTCCTGGCTGGCCGGACGGATGCCGCCCTCGCCCTGGATCGGTTCGACCAGGAAGCCGGCGGTCTTGTCGCTCATCAGTGACTTGGCATGGTCGAGATTGTCGAATTCGGCATATTGGAACCCGGCGAGCAGCGGCATGAAGC
>CAJWOB010000122.1 GCA_913043885.1 uncultured Spirochaetaceae bacterium
CCCGCCGATCGCGACCCGCGTGGCTTCGATGCCCGCGCCGCCCATCAGTTGGTGGACAGTGACGGCCGCCACGACCTCGGCGCGCTCGCCGAGCGCTACCTCGGCTACCGCCTGACCAGCGCCGAGACGGAGCGAGCCGACTCGGGTGACGGTACGCTGCCCCTCGAGCCGGAGGTGCTGCCCTGTGAGCGTGCGGATGTCGCGCTGCAGCTCTGCGCCGGGCTGGAACGGCAGCTGGAAGGCATCGAGGCGGCTGACGTCTGGCGGGACATCGAGATGCCGCTGATGCCACTGCTTGTCGAGATGGAGATGGCCGGCGTTGCCGTCAACGTGCACACCCTTACCAGCTACGCCGGACAGCTGGAGAAGGAGATCGCCTCCCACGAGGCCGATCTCCACCGGCTGGCGGGCCGCGAGTTCAATCTCAACTCGCCGAAGCAGCTCGGTGAGGTGCTGTTCGACGAGCTGAAGATCAGCGCCAAGCCGAAGAAGACCCGCACCGGTCAATACATGACCAACGAGCAGGAGCTCACCCGCCACCTCGGCGCCCATCCCATCGTCGAGAAGATTCTCGAATACCGGGTGGTGCAGAAGCTCAAGTCTACGTATGTCGACGCGCTCCCCGGCGCGGTCCATCCCGCGACCGGCCGCATCCACACCACGTTCAACCCGTTGGTGGCTGCCACCGGGCGACTGAACTCCGAGAACCCGAATCTGCAGAACATCCCGATCCGTACCGAGCGCGGGCGCGAAATCCGTCGCGCGTTCGTGGCTGGTGGTGACGATCTCCGGCTGATTACCGCCGACTACTCGCAAATCGAGTTGAGGATTATCGCCTCGGTTACCGGCGACGAGGGGCTTATCGAGGACTTCGCGGCAGAGGTGGACATCCACGCCGCCACCGCCGCCAAGGTGTTCGACGTGCCCGTTGCGGAGGTAACCGAGGGTCAGCGCAGCCGGGCGAAGATGGTGAACTTCGGGCTGGCCTACGGCATGTCTTCGTTTGGCCTGTCACAGCGCCTGAACATACCGCGCGCCGAGGCCAAGGAGATCATCGAGCGCTACTTCGCCAAGTACCCCTCCATCGATCAGTACATGACCGACACCGTCGACTTCGCGCGCGCCAACGGCTACGTCAAGACGCTACGCGGGCGACGTCGCTACCTGCGTGACATCAACTCCCGCAACCACACCGCTCGTGCCGCCGCCGAGCGGATTGCGATCAACGCACCGATTCAGGGCTCGGCGGCGGACATGATCAAGCTGGCGATGCTGGATATCGCGGTGTTGCTGCGCGAACGGCAGCTGGAGTCACGGATGATCTTGCAGGTCCACGACGAGCTGGTGTTCGAGGCGCCGACCGCGGAGGTGGACGAGGTGGTGGCGCTGGCCGAGTCGGCCATGCGGCAGGCGATGCCGCTGCGGGTGCCAGTGGTGGTAGAGACCGCCGTTGGCGCCGACTGGCTGGAAGCGCACTAGCCGCCTTTTGCCGCCACTATCCCACCTTGCCTGCCTGGGCGCGCTGGCGCAGCGCGTGATCGACCAGTACCAACGCCATCATCGCGTCCACCAGCGGCACCGCCCGGGGGAGTACACAGGGGTCGTGCCGACCCCTCGGCTGTAGGACCGTCTCCTGTCCCTGGCGATCCACCGTCGCCTGTTCGCGGAGGATGGTAGCGGTCGGCTTGAACGCAGCGCGCACCACGATGTCCTCGCCGTTGGAAATGCCGCCCTGGATGCCGCCGGAACGATTGGAGCGGGTGCGGACGCGTCCCCGCTCCATGTAGAACGGGTCGTTGTGCTCCCTCCCGGTCATGGTCACGCCGCCGAAGCCGCTTCCCACCTCGAAGCCCTTGCAGGCAGGCAGCGACAGCAGCGCCTTGGCCAGATCTGCATCCAGCTTGTCGAAGACCGGCTCGCCAAGGCCCGGGGGGACGCCGCAGGCAAGCGCTTCGACGATACCGCCCAGTGAGTCGCCGGCCTTGCGCGCGGCGTCGATCCTCTCCTCCATCTGATCGGCAGCGGTGGGATCTGGACAGCGGGTGATGTGAGCCTCCACCTGCTCTCGGCTGGGCGCCTGGGTGAGCGCGGCCCGCACATCGGCCACCTGGAGGACGTAGGAGACCACCGACACCCCCCACAGCTCGCGCAGCACCGCCTGCGCGATGGCGCCGGCGGCTACCCGACCGACGGTCTCGCGCGCACTGGCCCGCCCGCCACCGCGCCAGTCGCGGCCGCCGTACTTGGCGTCGTAGGTGTAATCCGCGTGGGAGGGCCGATACTTGTCGCGCATTTCGTCGTAGTCGCCGGAGCGGGCGTCGGCGTTGCCTACCATCAAGTGGATCGGGGTGCCGGTGCTGGCGCCTTCGAACACGCCGCTGGTGATCTCTACGGTGTCGGCTTCCTGGCGCTGCGTGGTGATGCGACTCTGACCCGGCCGGCGACGGTCCAGCTCTCGCTGCACCAGCGACCGGTCGATCGGCAGCCCGGGTGGACAGCCGTCCACCACCACGCCTACCGCGGGACCGTGCGACTCGCCCCACGTAGTTACCCGAAACAGGACACCAAAGCTGCTGGCCACGGTGCGGGGAGGATACCGCACCAGCTCGGGTGACGCCGACCCGCCGCTCGACCGGACTGTCGCCGGCCTCGGCGGAACCGATACGCTGCTGCCATGACTGCCGACGACGACCGTCTCGACGCCCAGATCCGCTTTCTCTCGGAGGCGCAGTGTCTCACAGGAGTACTGCGCCGCAGCGTGGTCGGCGACTCGCCGCGTCGGGAGAATGCCGCCGAGCACTCCTGGCACGTTGCCCTCATGGCCGTGGTGCTCGCCGAGCACGCGGCCGAGGAGGTAAACCTGTCGCGGGTGGTGGCGATGCTGCTGGTCCACGACGTGGTGGAGGTGGATGCCGGCGATACCTTCGTCTACGACGCGGCGGCCAAGCGCGGGCAGGAGGAGCGGGAGCGCGCCGCCGCGGACCGCCTGTTCGCACTGCTCCCCGAGCCTACCGGCGGGCAGCTGCGTACCCTCTGGGATGAGTTCGAGGCCGGTGCCAGCGCCGAAGCGAAGTTTGCCAAGGCGCTCGATCGTTTTCAGCCGGTGCTGATGAACTGGCGAGGCGACGGCGCTGGCTGGCGCAAACACGCCATCGCCGCGCAGGACGTGCTCGAGGTCAATCAGCCGATCGCCGCCGGCGCGCCCAAGCTGTGGGAGCGGGTCGAGGCCATGGTGGCGGAGGCCCAATCCGCCGGCTCGTTGTAGGCTAGCGCCGTGGACCTGCAAGGTCGGGTGGCGATCGTTACCGGGGCGAGCTCCGGCATTGGACGGGGTATCGCCCACGAGCTGGCGCGAGAGGGTGCTCGGGTGGTGGTGGCGGACATCCAGGAACAGCCCAAGGTGGGCAAGTACCACGAGACCGAGCCGCATCCGCCGACGGCGCAGGAGATCGTGGCGGCCGGCGGTGAGGCGGTCTTTCAGCAAACGGACGTGGCGGACGAGGAGCAGGTCAGGGCGCTGCTGGATCGGGCCAGCGGGGAGTTCGGTCAGCTGGATGTGCTGATCAACAACGCCGGCATCAGCAAGGTGGTCGATTCTCAGCAGCTGGCGGTGGAGGACTACGACCGCATTGTCGCCGTCAATCAACGGGCCGCCTTTATCGCCACCAAGTTTGCGGTGCCCCTACTACGGCAATCGGACGCCGGGCGCATCGTCCACATAGCGTCGGTGCACGCCTACGGCGGCGGCGCCGGAGCGGCGTATGCAGCCAGCAAGGCGGCGGTAGTCAACCTTGCCCGCGATACGGCGCTGGAGCTCGGACCGCACGGCATCACCTGCAACGTCATCTGCCCCGGGTACGTCGAGACGCCGATTCAGGACTATCTGAGCCCTGCCCAGGTGGAGGCATCGCGCCAACGCACCGCTCTGCCGCGCCTTGGCCTGCCCCGCGATATCGGTCGCGCGGTGGTTTTCCTGGCGTCCGACGACGCCGAGTGGATAACCGGTGCCAGCCTTCTGGTCGACGGCGGCTTCACCGCCGGCACGTAGCGGTACTGCGGTTGTTGCCGGCCCTGTGGTGCAGTACTTTGTGCGGGCGTCATCCTGGCGCTTCACTCAGGGGGATTCTATGGCCAGAAGGTCCAGGCACAGCGCGCAGAAACGAAGGCGAGAGTTGGCACGCGCAGAGAAGCACGAGAAAAAGCGCGAGCGCCGGGCTACGCATCAGGATCCGGACGCCGAGACGCTGATCGCGGAGTATCGCGGTATCGACCTGCCCACGGACGTCTACCGAGAAGAGGAAGAGAACGAAGAAGAGAACGGCGACGAGGAGAACCAGGAGCAGAGCTAGTTTCGCGTCGCCGCTGACGCCGCGGCGTCCCTCTTGCCCTTCTTGCCGCTGTTGACCAAGTAGATTCCTGCGGCCACCAGTAGCGCTCCGCCAGCCAGCGCGGCGGGAAGCCGCTCTCCCAATATCGCCCACCCGAGCAGGATCCCGCACAAAGGCGTGGCCAGGGAGGGTGTGGCCAGCGTGCTGGCGCGGTAGCGGCGCAGCAGCGCCTGGAAGGCGGCGAACCCAAACCCCGAAATGACCACGCCGGTGTAGAGCGTGGCCAGCCACTGTGCGCCGCTGAGCGGCTGCCAGAGATGGCGTTCCAAACCCCAGGCAAGCGCCCCGGTCACCGGGACGCTGAGTGCCATCATCCACACCAGCAGCCGCTCCGGTGGGACTGTCGACATCAGGCGCTTGGACACCGCCTGCCGCAGTCCCAAACCAGCCGCGGACGCCAGCACCATGGCGTCGCCGAGAAGGAAGCCATCGGAAAGCGCGGTGGCGTCCTCGCTTGGCGGTGCCGCTGCGATCGCCGCCAGGGCGACACCTGCGAGTCCAAGCAGGCTGCCAGCGCTGGTACGCCAGGTGAGCCGGTCTCCGGCCACGAACAGGTGCGCGAAGATCGCGGTGAAGAAGGGGAAGGTGTTCATCAGCACGACGGAACGCACCGACAGGGTGAGGCTGGTGCCGTGTATGAGCCCCAGAACCTGAAGGCTGAACAGCAACGAGAGGCCACAGAGTGGCAGCAGCTCGCCCGGCCTGAGGCGCAGCGATACGCCCGCCACCGCGGACCATCCGAGCAGGAACACCAGCCCTAGGGCAGTTCGCGCCGTCAGCAACGAGAGCGACGGTAGCCCGCCTACCCCCACCTTAATCGCTACAGCGTTGCCGCCCCAGAGCAGCGCCAGTCCCAAAGCCGCCGCAATTGCCCACGGCGTCGGAGGGCGGACGTTGGCGGGCGGCGGTGCTGGCATGTGGGCGCACCGTATCAGCGTTTCGCTGGTGATTCACGCCGCTCGCATGGCGGCTGAGGTTCTATTTGTAGGTGGGCGCTGCCGGCCCGGTTGGGATGAGCGGTACGAGGCGCCGCCTAGTCGCGACGCCAGGAAGGAAGCGCGCCTCCTGGCGGATCGGGCGCTGCCGAGAACGACAGCACCGCGACCGCCACTGGAGGTGGGCTAACGGTGGGCTACGACTTCACCTCTATCTGCTTCGGCTGCGCCGCCTCACTCTTCGGGATGGTCAGCGTCAACAGACCGTTCTTGAAGCTGGCGTCGATGGCGTCCGCGTCCACGTCCTTCGGCAGGACGAAAGAGCGGGTAAACGAGCTTGCGGATCGCTCGTGTACCACATAGCCGTTCTTGTCGGTCGTCTCCTCCGACTCCTGCTTCGACGCGAGGGTCAGCAGGTTGCCGTCCACCTTCACTTCGAAGTCCTTCTCGGTAAGGCCGGGCAGCTCTGCCTCGAGCAGGTAGCCACCCTCGTTTTCGCTCACGTCGATTGCCGGCCGTGCGTTGCGCACGAAGCGGCCTGCCACCGGGCGGGCGACATCCTCGAAGAACGAATCAAACCAGCGGTCGATGTTGGCGAGTGCGGGGCGATAGGTAGTCAGGCTTCTCATTTCTCTGTGCCTCCTCTCCCTATAGAGCACAAAGCATGCCAACTCCGTGGCGGCCAGAAACGCCGCAATATCGCCACCTTTCTCCCGAAGCGCACCCAACGCCGCTGCGACACTGGGTATTAATGACACGATGGCGCATTTCGGCAAGATGACGTATCAATATGACCCATCATGATCGCCATGCGTTCCTACCAGTAGCGCATCGCAGCAGTGAACAGCTGGCGGAGCTCGGCTTCATCTGCCGGTCGTGGCGACAGCTTGGTGACCCGGTGCTGAGGGAGGGTGCCGGCAACGAGGGCGTCGATATGGCCTTCGGCAAAGCCCACAGCGGCTAGTCCACTCGGCGCCCCGACCGCCCGCATCACTTCCACGATACGTCCGGCAAGCACCTCCCCCGCATCCTCGTCGTCGACACCGGCAGTGTCGGCACCGAGGAAGCCGGCGGCATCGAGGTGCCGGCGCGGGTTGGCCGCCGCGGTGAAGGCGAAGACGGCCGGCGCGTTGAGGATTACCGAGATGCCATGTGGGAGCAGCGGGTGGTCGGAGGGGTAGCCGTCTGCCTGGTAGCCACCGTCGGTGCGCGCGGCGGCTACCATGCTCGAGACCGGGTAGGACATACCGTGCGGGAGGTGGACCCCAGCGTTGCCGAAGCCGTAGCCGGCGAAAGTGGCTGCCATCAGCATCTGGCCGCGCGCCTCGGTATCGTCGGCATCCGCCACCGCGCGCTCAAGGTAGCGTGCCACCATCTGCAAGGCCTTTGCCGCCCACGCGTCACTGATGGGGTTGGCTCCCTGGTAGGCAGGGCGCAGCCCTGGCTCGGCCGCGGCTTCGCGAGCGGTGAACGGCAGCGCCGTGTACGACTCGATGGCGTGACTGAGCACGTCCAGACCGGTGGCGGCTACCGCGGTCGCCGGCAGGCTGGCGGTGTGGGCGGGGTCGATGATGCCCAGCACCGGTCGCAGCGCACGGTGGGCGATGCCGGTCTTAACGCGGCGTTCGGTGAGGTCGAAGATGGCGATGCCGGTGGTCTCGCTGCCAGTACCCGAGGTGGTCGGGACCGCGATCAGGGGCGCCAGTGGACCGGGCACCGGGCTGCCGCGGCCGATGGGGGCGTTCACGTACTCCATCAAGTCGGCGGGGTAGGT
Source organism: uncultured Spirochaetaceae bacterium (assembly GCA_913043885.1). GTDB lineage: Bacteria > Spirochaetota > Spirochaetia > SZUA-6 > Bin103 > Bin103. The sequence goes on from CAJWOB010000122.1 coordinate 7,098, forward strand.
AGCGTAGAGGTTGGCGGCCTTGGCGGTGTCGATTACCGAGCCACCGCCGACTGCCACGAAGCCATCGAATTGACCCTGCGCTGCGAACTCGGCGGCGGCCAGGAACGAGTGATCGCTTGGCTCGACCCGTACTGCGTCGAACAGTACCGCCTCGACGCCCGCTTCGGCCAACGAGCTGCGCGCCTGCTCCACCGGCGGGAGCGCGGCGAGGTCGGAATCGGTCACCAGCATCACCCGCTCGCCGATCTGCAGGTCGCTGATT
>CAJWOB010000123.1 GCA_913043885.1 uncultured Spirochaetaceae bacterium
TGGCCGGCATCGCCCGCGGCTACGACATCATGAACTATGTCCCGCGCGCCGCCTCCACCGACGATCTCTACGAAGTCATCAAGTCGGCATTCTGAACTTCGATGCGCCGGTCCGGCGCAGCCAGACGTACCGCACGCCACGACAGGAAGGACAGGTAGCGGCTGGCGCCGTATTCCCAGGTGCGCACGCGTCGGCCGAGCACCGTACGCCGCAGGATGCCGGCCACGGTGTCGGCTAGCTCCGCCCCGGCGGCGCTCGGCTGCGGTGCCAGTATCGACCGCGGTAGCAGCGTGGACAGCTCGCGGTCGGGAACCACTGCCGACTCGGTCATGCCATCGTGCCGCAGCACCCTCGCCTCTACCCGAAGCCGCTGCTCTTGTATGGAAACGGTAAGTGCCGCGATCGTCGCCGGCGGGTGACGCTTTGCCATGCCCCTACAACGGAGGGCAGATCGCCGCCGCTTGCGCCGCGACGTTGCGCCTAGGTCGCCGGCACCGCGCCGCTCGCGACCCCGCTACTCGGCGCCGGTACCGATGGTGGTCTGGAACGCGTCGTTCAGCCGGCCGAGCACTCCCATCAGCTGTTGCTCGGAGCTGATGTTGAAGTCCGCCAACACCCCCTCCTCGAGCTGGTCGTAGCTAAGCTGCTCCCGCTCGATGTCACACAGCGCGTTGGCAAGATACACGGTGAACACCACGTCCCGGTATTCGTCGCTACACGACAGCGGCTCGTGATGGAAACGGATGGACTCGATGAGGGGCTCGGGGAAGTTCCATTTGCGCGCGATGAGCGCCCCCACCTCGGCGTGGTTGAGACCCACCGAGAAGTCCTCCAGCATCTTGGCGCCGATCCCCTTCTCGGTGGTGAACTTGCGGATCTTCGCCAGGAGATCGGGGTGCAGCGAGCTGACCACGATCTGGCCGAGGTCGTGGAGCATGCCCCCGACGTAGATGTCGTCCTGAAGCTCGCGCGTACGTTTGAAGCTGCGGGAGATGGTGCGCGCTACGTCGCTTATCTCCGAGTCGGGATCGTCGATGAGCTTCTGCAGCAGCATTATATTCTCCGGAAACTGCGGCAGGGCGTCCACCTCGCTGACGATCTGGTTGGTCAGCGCGTCCATCTTGTCCAGGTGGACGCTGGCGAACGGCACGGTAACCGACGCGATAGTCTCGCCGTCATCGGACTCGATGTTGAAGGCGTCCTCGTCGAGCCCCATCTTCTCGAGCACCAGGATAAGGATGCCGAAGCCGGCGCCCTCCGTGCTGTCCAGGACCGTGCAGAACGCCTCCTCCAGGGAGTCGAACGCCCGCGATCGGGCGATGCGATCGAAGATACGGATCTGCTCCTTCTTGGTGATCTCGGCGTTGTTACACACGCTTATTCGAAAGCTGTTCCCCTGCGCGTGGAACACCACCTTGATATAGAGCCCGGCGTCCTTCTGTTTCTGCAGGTAGTGGTCGATGTTGCCGAGGGTGTCCTGTTTGAACCCCTCCATACCAGTTTCGTGGTCGTCGCGGTTGTCGAGGTCGCGCTCCTCGAAGTACACCCGCTTGGTGTTGGCCTTCTTGGCGTTGACGGCTAGCTCGCGCAGGCAGTAGGCCAGCGTATCCTTGATCTCGTCCTGGCCGAATTGCGACAAGAACATCCCGAGCACCTGGTCGAGATACTCCTCGGTCTCATGAGGCAGCGTGTACGTGGTAAGGGTCATCGGAATCGAGTTCTGCGCCGCTCATTGAATCTGTTCTTCGCTTATCTTCGCCATGGGTTGGTCGGCTTGTCGTAGGAATGCCATCGAGCAGTATACTCCCGTTGCGTGCTGCTTACCGAGTTGCACCAGCTGTTAGACGACCTTCTGCTCGGCGCAGAACGTAACCCGGCGGGCGCTCGTGCCAACACGGTCGACCCTGCGATCAACGGGCTGCAGGTGGGCTGCCGCGGCGATGAGGTACGCCGCGTGGCCGTCGCCGTCGATGCCTGCGCGGAGACCTTCCGCCGTGCCGCTGACTGGGGCGCGGAGCTGCTGCTGTGCCATCACGGGCTGTTCTGGGGGACGGAGCTGCCGCTGGTCGGCGAGCACCGGCGCCGGGTACAGCTGCTGCTCGATAGCGACCTAGCGCTGTACGCCTGCCACCTCCCCCTTGACTGCCATCCCACGCTCGGCAACAACGCCCGGATGGCTGACGCGCTCGGGTTGGAGGATCGCGGGCCGTTTGGGGAGTTCCGGGGTGTCGCTATCGGCTGCCACGGACGACTGGCCCGGCCGCTGAGCGTCGCGGACGTCGCCGAGGCACTATTCGGCGGTCAGGAGCGCTGTCTGTCGGTGCTGCCATTTGGCAGCGAGCAAGTGGCGAGCGTTGGCCTGGTGTCAGGCGGCGGTACGCGGGACGTGCACGCGGCGATAGAGGCCGGCCTCGATCTGTTCGTTACCGGCGATGCGAATCACCAGATGTATCACGCCGCCGCGGAGGCTGGTATCAACGTCATCAGCGCTGGCCACTATCGCTCGGAGACGTTCGGGGTGGAGGCGGTGGGGCAACTGCTACAGCGTGATACCCCTTTGGAGACTACATTCATCGACGTGGAGACTGGACTGTGAGCACCGCCGCGACCGGCACCGTAACGACCCGAGACCGCCTGCTGCCCTTCATCCTCACCGCTGCCATTATTGCCGCCGACCAGATCATCAAGGCGATCGTGGTCGGCGCGCTGCCGTTGCACCAGCCGCAGGAAGTGATCGGCGACCTGGTGCGGTTTACCCTGGTGCAGAACCCCGCCATCGGCTTCTCGATCGGCCACAACTGGCCAGAAGGCCTGCGCCGCGTGCTGTTCCTGATTCTGCCGCTGGCAGTGATGGTGCTGATCGTCAGCTACTACTTCCGCACCGACGAGCTCAGTCGTGGCCAGCGCTGGCTGGTGTGCGCCCTGGTCGGCGGTGGGTTCGGCAACTACATCGATCGGCTGTTTCGGCCCGACGGCGTGGTCGACTTCGTAGACGTCAAGTTCTTCGGTATCTTCGGGCTGAATCGCTGGCCGACGTTCAACCTCGCGGACTCGACCGTGGTCGTGGCCAGCATCATCTTGCTGATCACCTTTCTCCGCGAGGGACTCCGTGAGCGGGCCCAGAGCGATGCCGAAAGTCACGGCGACAGCCGGCCGCCGGCCGCCGACTGGCAAGAGGAGCACGAGTAATGCAGAAGCGCAGCAACACCGTCATCTTCATGATCGGGGCTACCGCCCTCAACATGGTGCTCATCGTCGGCATCTTCCTGGTGGCGCTATTCCTACTAGGGCGGCTGTTCCCGCCGGGGGACTCGCCCCAGGCTCAGGGTACGCTGCTTCTCGTTTCCGCCGGAGCCGGACTGATAGGTGGTTTCTTCGCGTACCGCTACATCATCAAGTGGGCACAACGGCGGTTCGATATCGACCAGTACATGGGACCACTGTTCGGCCCACGCCGGCCACCGGGCGCCTGACGGCCGGTCGACCTAGTAGCCGTCGCTGGCGGCGCGGTTCTGGTCCTTCTTGTACAGCTCGGCGTAGACGAAGCCACGGTCTTTGAGCAGGTCCTTGATGTCCTGCGGGAAGGGGATGAGGCGCCAGAAGATGGCGCGCACTTCCTTGTCCAGCTTCTGCGTGCCCTCCCGCTCCCGCGTCACCCATAGCAGGTAATCCTGCAGGAAGGCGTCGCGCACATCGCCCTTGCGGGTCTTCTGCGACTCGAACCACTGGTAGTACCAGCCGGTAAGGCCTTCCTCCATCCAATGGTGTTGCGCCTTCTCCTTGGCCACCTGCCAGCGCAGGTCGCCGAGGACGAGGATGACCGCGGTGCGCAGGTCCTTGGGATACATCGGGATTGCCACGCGGCCACGGCTGGTGGCGCGGTTGAAGCGCTCGAACGGCTCCCAGCAGATGCCGGCGTCGCCGTAGCTGGGTATCAGGATGACGTTGGGGACGATGCGGTGGGTCTGCCGCTTGAAGGTGCGGTGAAACAGCCCTGCGTCCACCGACTCGATTTCCGCCATCAAGGCAATGACGTTCTCGCGGGTGCCGATCTCCTCGATGCGTGGCCGCACGTACTGCTTCATCATGATGGGGAAGTGGTTGCCCTGGCGGCCGACCGCCATCTTCGCCATCTGACGCACCGACAGCATCTCGTTGGCGACCACGGCGGCCTCCACCGCGCCACCACCTGAGTCACCGTGCTTGTTGCGCAGCTCGTCGAGATCTTCCCTGATGCGCCCGAGCGCACCGTACGCGCTTACCACCTCGCGGTCGGCGTTTGCCAGCTGGCGTAGCACGGAGCCAATCTCACTCATTGCAGCCTTCTGACCGGCGCTGAATGCGTCCTTCAGCCCGCCATACTCCGCCCGCACCTCGTGGTGCAGGACGATGTTGGTCTGCTCCTGCAACTGGTGCTCGAGTGCATCCATCTGGCCGAGGGCACCCTCGAGCTGGGCGCGCGCGGCATCCATCTGCCCCTGGCGCTTCTCGATGAGCTCCTGGCCTCGCGTGTCGGAGTCCTTCTTGGCCGCCTTCGCCTCGTCGACCGCCGAAGGGCGCACCGAACCCTCGCCGATGAGCTGCAACCATTCGTCGACGTAGTAGACCGGTTCCCGGTAGCGGTGCTCGAAGACTACGCGGCTGAGCATGTCGCGGTGCTCCCGGCTCAGAAGCGTCGGCGACAGCGCCCCGAAGCGCAGTACCATCCGCTTCGGTTCGGGCATCGCACTGGAGAGGCGCCCGGCAAGGTGGTCGAGAAGCTCTCCATAGCCGGTGGTCAGGCGTTCTCGGTGCAGCCCGCGCTCCTTGGGATCCTTGGCCGTCAGGAACGCGCTCAGCTCTTTGTGAACACGGGCGGCGACATCGCCGACCCCGGAGAGCGCCTGCTTGTAGTAGTCCTTGGCGGCGAAGGTGGGGCGCGGGTCGTCCTGGAACTTGTCGATAGGAGCGAAGCGCTCTGTCGTCGACTCGACCAGCAGGCCGCTCTTCTCACCGCTGCCGTCGGCCGCCTCACCGCCGAACAGGGTGTCGAAGGATGGCGAGCCGTCGGCCCCCGTCGCCCCGTCGGCGTCCGCTTCGTCGGGGACGCCGATCAGCGCCGCTAACTCTGGATCGAGTCCTGCGTCCTGGTCGGTGGCCGATGCGTCACTCATGCCGCGCAGTCAGGGGATGGAGGCGAAGGGAATCGAACCCACGACCTCGTGAATGCCATTCACGCGCTCTAGCCAACTGAGCTACGCCCCCGTATGGCCCCCGGACACGACGCACACGCGCCGTAACCGGGGACACCGCTGTCAGTGTAGCGAGCGCGCACCCGGCACGTCCACGAGCACCAACGCGCGGCAACGTGGCTCAGCCGCTGGCGCTCACGTGTGCGACTGCGTTGCGGAACAGTTGTAGGGCGTCATCGGTCGGCGGCCGCTCAGGGTCTGCCCGCCCGGTGCGGCGCCGCCAGAGCGGATGCAGCTGCGGGTAGAGATACGCCTCGGGGTGTGGCATGAGGCCGAACACCCGCCCCGAGGGGTCGCAGAGCCCGGCGATCGCACCACGCGAACCGTTGGGGTTGGCAGGATAGGGCAGCGGGTCGTGGCTGCCGTTGTCCGGGCCCGTGTAGCGAGCGGCGACCAGGCCGGTCGCCTTCATTCGTGCCAGCGTGGTGTCGTCGGTCACCAGTCGCCCCTCACCATGGCGTACCGGCAGATCGAGCGGCGCCAGTCCACGCGTCCACACACAGTGCGGGCTGCCAAATGCCACGCGCACCCAGCGATCTACGAATCTGCCGCTGCTGTTGTGGACCAGCGCCACCTCCTGACGCCACTCCCCATCGCTGGCCGGCAGCATGCCCAACCGCACCAACACCTGGAAGCCGTTGCACACGCCGAGAACGAGGCCACCGGCATCGACGAAGCGCCGCAGCGGGTCGCGCAGCTGCCGCGCCATCCGGGCAGCCAACATCACCCCAGAGCCGATGTGGTCGCCGTAGGAGAAGCCGCCCGGCACCGCCAGGATAGCGAAGGTTGTCAGCGCCTCCGGCTCGGCCATCAGATCGTTGACGTGGATGATGCGGGCGCCCGCCCCGGCCAGGCCAAAGGCGTGGGCCATCTCCCGCTCGGTGTTGATGCCCAACCCGCTCAACACGCACGCCGAGGCGGTGGCGTCCTTCGCCGGGCGCTGCCGGGAGCGAGGCGTGCTCATATCGGTGTCTGCCATGCGGCCACCAGGTCGTCGAGCGCGACCCGCAGCAACTCGACGCCGCCGCGGCGAACTGCGAGCTGCGGTTGGCCCACCACCTCGCCGACATCGGCCCAGCACCCGTCCGGCAGCAGCGCCTCCAGCAGGTCACTATCCTCGGCCGCCACCGAGATGAGGAACCGCCCGGCCGTCTCGCTGAACAGCGCGACCGCCGCGGGGTCGCCTTCCGCGTTCGGCTGCTGATTGCCCGGTAGCGCGGCAACGTCGACCTCGGCGCCGAGCCGGCCACCTAGCGCCGATTCGGCCAGTGCCACCGCCAGGCCACCGTCGGACAGGTCGTGGATCGACTGCAGCAGCCCGCGCCGCATGGCCCGGTGCAGGCCACGGTAGAGGGGCAGGCTCTGCTCGGGGACGGCTGTCGGTACCGACGTGAACGGCTGACCGGTGAGGCGAGCGTAGCTGCTGCCGCCGAGCTGGCCGCGGTCTTCGCCGACCACCCAGATGCGATGCCCCGCTTGCAGGAAGTCGGTACCGGCGATCTGTTCGACGTCGGGGACGATCCCCATTACCGACACGAGCAGGGTGGGCAGGACGGAGATCTTGCGGCCCTCGACCACCGCGTCGTTCTTCATCGAGTCCTTACCGGAGATCAGCGGAAGCCGGTACGCCAGGCAAGCGTCGGCGAGCCCGCGTGCCGCGCGCACCAACTGAGCGAGCTTGTGCTCGCCGTCTGGGTTGCCAGGGCCGGCGATGGGATCCGGCCAGCAGAAGTTGTCGAGCGCTGTCATACGATCCGGATCACCGCCACAGGCAACATGCGCCCGCACCGCTTCGTCCACGGCGCACATCGCCATGTGATAGGTATCGAGTGGCGAGTACCATGGGCAGATGCCATGGGCAACCGTGAGGCCGCGCCGGGAGTCGGGTTTCGGTCGCAGCACCGCGCCGTCACTCGGTCCGTCGGCAGCCACTCCCGTAAACGGTTTGCCGATGGTGGCGGCCTGTACTTCGTGGTCGTACTGACGCACCAGGTCCTGCTTCGACGCGATGTTCGGCTCCGCCAGCAGCGCCAGCAGGGTCGCCGCCAGGCCGTCTGTGTCAG
>CAJWOB010000124.1 GCA_913043885.1 uncultured Spirochaetaceae bacterium
CTATACGCTCTTCTCGGGTACCTCGGTCTCCACCTTGGTCATGGCCTCCACCACCGCAGGGCGCCCCTCCGCGGTGGCGACCTTGGCCCGCTCCAGCGCGGGGATCAGGCCGTCGGGGGTCTCCACCCGCTCCGCATGAGCGCCCAGGGCAGCCGCCACGTCGGCGTACCGGCCCTGCATCTGATTGGCCGCGTACTTCTGCGAGGCGATCGGCAGTAGCTTGTCGTAGCCGGTCAGGTGGCCGTTGTTGAGCACCACCGTCACGATAGGCACCTCGGCGCGCACCGCCGTCTCCACATCGAGGCCGGTCATGCCGAACGCCGCGTCGCCCATGAAGTTGATGACGTGCCGCTCAGGCGCCGCCAGCTTGGCCCCCATCGCCAGGCCGAGGGAGTAGCCGAGCTGCGTCGACTTGCCCCAGCCGATGTAGCCGCGTGGCACCGGCGCCTTCCAGAAGGGCACCAACTGATCGCGGGGGTAGCCGGAGTCGTGGGTGACGATGCTCTTGGCCGGGTCGAACACCGCCGCCACGTCGTGGAACACCCGGTAGGGGCTGATGGGCGTCTCGTCGGACACGTGGTGTTTCGCCCACCGCTGGTCGTATTCGGAGCGCACCGCTGCCACCCTCCCTGGGGCATCGTTGCCATCACCCCGCTGCTTGGGCCCGTCCTGCCGGGCGTACTCCTCTGCGAGTTGCTCCAGCACCAGCTGCGCGTCGCCGACGGCACCGGCTACCACCGGGTAATCCTTGCCGATGTCTTCGCCACAGTTGGTCACCTGCGCCACCGTCGTGCCGGCCGGGATCGGTGTGGTAAAGGGGTTCCTGGTAAGGCTGCTGCCGATCGCGAGGACGAAGTCGGTCTCCTCCAGAAAGCGGGACGCCGTCAGCGGCTTAGAGTTGCCGCCGGTGCCGAGGGCAAGTGCGTGCGTTTCGGGGAAGGCGCTCTTACCGGCCAGCGTGGTGAGCACCGGCACCTGCGCCAGCTCGGCGAAGGCCACCAACGCCGCGGCGGCCTCCGCATACAGCACGCCCTGGCCGGCGTAGATAACCGGGTTGTCCACGGCGAGCAGGGCACGCACCAGGTCGCGGACGTCCTCGGCAGACGCGGCCGACCGATGGCGCGGCACCGGCTGGTAGTCGACATCGGCACCCACCTCGCTGGCCATAACGTCGCCGTCCATCTCCAGCAGCACCGGGCCGAGTCGGCCGTGACGCAGCTGCCCTACGGCGTGGCGCATTACCCCGGCGATGCCGTCGGCGGACATAAAAGGCGCCGCCCACTTGGTGATGGGGCGGTGGGTGGCCACGGCGTTGAAGCGCGGCGGCACACCGTTACCCAGCAGGTCGCCACCACCGGCTAGGTGCAGATAGGGCACCGAATCGGCGAATGCCTGCGCCACGCCGGGGAAGGCGTTCTCCGCCCCAGGGCCCGCCTGCATGGTGAAGGCGGCGAGCCGCCGCCCGTTGGTGATGCGGGCGAATCCATCGGCGATGTTGACGCCCACCCGCTCCTGTCGGCAGATCACCGGGCGGACGCCTATCTCGGCACAGGCGTCGATGAGCGATTGATGGGGGAACGCTGAGATGAACTCGACGCCCTCGGCGGCGAGGATCTTGGCAACAGCCTGATAGCCGATCATATCGTCCGATCATGGCTCGCGGCGCCGGCGTCCGCAAACCCGCCGCGTCAGCGAGGCGGCGCTATTCCCGCAGCTCCTCCAGGCTGACCCACCGACGCTCGGATTCGGCGATGCGGGCAGCCTCGATGACCTCCTGATTCCGCAACGCGTCGTCGATGGTGGCCAGGGTGGGGACGCTCCCGTGCGCGACGTCCCCGGCTCGAACGGCCGCGAGGAAGTCCCGTATCAGCATGGTCCAACCGTGCACCACCGGACCCGGCGCCTTCTGCGAGCTGGAAGCGCGCCGGCGGCTCGACCGGCGCCGGATCGTCATCGGCGAGCGTATGGCGTCGGCATCGCTCCGGGGTGACGTCGAGGGTGGCCTCGTCGCCGCGGAGGACAAACCCCCACGACGGCGACTCGCTTTTCAGCGCGAACCGGAACGTGCCGACCACGCCGCCGCCGAGGTCCGCCACCAGCGCGTAGTCGCTCGTCGGGGCTACCGCGTCGGGTTCGCTGGAGGACGCCGCGGGCCGCACGCGGCCAGTCAGCTGCTCGAACTCACCGCCGGTGACAACGCGCGCGCAATCGAACTCATGGCTCCCCACGGCGCTCAGAGCCTCCAGCGACTCAGGCGTGAACGGCCACTGCTCCAGAAACGTCCGCGGCGTCGCCGGCGAGCGGCCAGGCCGTCTCGATGGCTCGTAGCCGCCCGACGCGGCCCGCCCGTACCTCCGCAACCGTGGCCTGGAATCCGGGGGCGTAGCGGAGGTTGAAGCAGATCGCCGTTACGGCCCGGTGGGCGGCCGCCGCTTGGCGCATCGCCCGGGCGTCGTCGAGCGTCATCGTAAAAGGCTTCTCGACCAGAACGCTGCAGCCTGCCTCCAGGGCACGCTCGAACGGGCCACGGTGCAGCGTCTCCGGGGTGGTGGTGGCCAGCGCACTCCGCTCCCGGGTCAGCGCCCGCTGCGACAGCGCGAACACCGCCCAGCCGAGGGCGGCAACCACCATACAGCAGGTTGCCCCGCAATGGCGCCAGTGCCGCCTCTGGCCCCTGGAGCGCGGCCACCACCACAAGTGACACCCCCATCACGACCACGGCGATGGCCAGTGCCTGCGGTGGAGACACTCGCTCGTGGAGCACCGCCGCCTACAGCACTACGAAACTCACGAACTGGGGTTGGACGACAAGGACGCCGAGGAGCTGCCAACCTCGCCGCGGGATCAGGTCGGCCACTCGCCCCCCCTCGCGAGGTGACTGGCCATCAGCGGCGCAGCGGCAAGTGCCAGGCGCATGAAGGCGATGACGCTGGGGGAGAAGCTGCGCGGCGCCACCTTCACCAGCATCGGAATCGCGGACCACGCAACCACCACGCTGGCCATGGGGCAACGCTGCCCCACATGCCCGGCGCTAAACGGTGTGCAGCATGCTGCCGTTGCTCCATGCCGATCGGCATCAGCCCCTCAGGGCCAGCATCGCCGCCACTTCCTCCGCCACCGCCCCGAGAAGCGGAAGATGCTCGGTGGGGCGGTCGCCCAGGACGCTGACCACCAGCAGGCCCAGCAGCGTGCCACCCGCGTGCAACGGTAGGGATGCATACGATGGCCCCGCCTTCTCGTCCGCGTCCACGCCGGCAGGATCGACGGGATCGGCGACCTGTATCGTCGCCGTCGCTGGGCAGTCAGACTTTGCCACCCGGCGGGTGGCACCGCGCCTGCCGGCGCGGGCACCCAACAGGAGTGAGCGGTCGTCGTCCGACGCGGGCACGTAGACGCCGGCCCAGTCGTAGCCGTCCTGTCGGGCGATCAGCTCCACCAGCTGCTGCAAACGCTGCAGCACCCCTGTCGGTTGCTGGAGTATCTCGATTGCGTCGCTATACATGGCCGGCTACCAGTAGGCGATCGCCTCGGCGATCTCGCCGAGGTGTCGCCCGTTCCAGGTGACGTCCGCCACGATCGGCAGCGCGTGGGTGCGGAACGCCTGCGGAAACATCGCCGTCAGATGAGCGGTCGCCGTAGAGCCCGCCGGCACCGCCACTTCCCCGCGTGCCGGCGTCAGCCGTACGCCCTCAAGCGAGCGTAGCGCGAACGCGCAGACCCGGGGCTCTGATTCGTGATTGGTCACCCGTAGCTCGAACTTCACCTCGGCGCCGGGCGTCACCCGCACCTTGTAGGGATAGAGCTGCACCCACCGCGGATCCATGCCCAGAGTCGGATGGGGCTGATCGATAATGTCGGCGAACAGCTCCTGCCAGCGGTCCATCCAGATCTGCCACCTGGTCACCTGGGCTCGATCGAACGGTATGGCCCCGCCGTGGCCGGTGAGGAGGGTGTGCGGCTGCCGTTCCAGAATCTGGCGCGGCATGTCGCGGTAACTGGTGGCCGGTGTCCGATTCTTTGGGATGAACGAGTGGATGAGGTCACGCTCCTCCCGGAAGGACAGGCCGGAGACATTGTCGCCGATGCACAGGTAGCGGCGGCCATCCACGTCGAACCAGATCAGATGGTGATAGAGGGTCTGGCCGGGGTGCTGCTCGACGAAGAAGTCGATACCGCGCCAGTGGAAGGCGTCGCCACGCTCGACCACGTGGGACACTGCGGCACCTCGCGGCACCAGGCAGGGCATGTCGTAGCGGTCGGGATGCTCGAGGATGTCGCGCAGCTCCGGCGACGCCACCAGGCGAGTGCCATAGCGAGCGGCCAGCGCCGGATAGCCAGCCATGTGATCGTCGTGGTAGTGGGAGGGCAGGAACCACTCGACGGTCCGGATCCCCAGCTCCGACTCCAGCGCAGAGGTCAGATGGTCCACGAATCGATGCGGGTTTGCGCTAATCGGGGCTTTGGAGGTGTATCCGCAGTCGATCAGGAGGGCGTGGCCGTCGTCGTCGCGCACCACATAGGTGTTGGCTGCAGAGTTGGTCACCTCATGAACGTGTTCCGAGAGCCGCCGAAACTGCGGCGCGAAGTGCCGATACGGCTGGTCGTAGAACAGCTCGTACAGCTCCTCGAGGCGCCGCTGCAGACCGGCCAGCGCCTGCGCCGTGGGCTCGAACGGCTCGCCATGCCCTGGCAACAGCAGATCGACGTCCAGATCGGCGACGGTCTGTAGGCTCTCGATGTGGTTGATGTGCCCCGTGAAGTCCATGTACCGCCACTGGCTCCAGAAGTAATCACGCAGCCGGCCGGGCGCGCTCATCAGATCGCCGCAGGCGAGGTGGCGGCGACCATCCAACTCGAACAGATAGCCGACGCTGCCGAACGTGTGGCCGGGCAGCGGCACCACGTCGATGCGCAGCCCGTGCCAGTCCAGCGCCTCGTAGTCGTGGGCGTAGCCGTCGGCGACCAGATCGTGGAGCGAGGTGAATCCCGGGTAGTAGGAGGTGTAGTTGTCGTAGGTGTCGTACGACGCCTTCAGCAGGTCGGCCTCTTCGAAGAAGCGCCGCTCGGCGAATGGGACCAGCACCTCGGCGCCGTGCTGCTGCCAGACGTGAGCGGCCGAGCAGCTGTCGCGGTGAAAATGGGTGAGCAGTAGCCGATCGACGGCCTCAGCTCCCTTGACGGCATCCGCCCCGGGCACCACGCCAGTGCCGCAGTCGATCAGCAGTGAGCGGCCCCCGGTGGTGACGCGGTAGACGCTGCAGGTGTCGTGCAGAACCGAAAGCGAGCTGCTCAGTTTGCGAAAGGTGGCTGCCACGCGACCGAGCCTAACGGTCTGAGGCCATCTCCTCGACCAGCTCTTCGAGACGCTCGCTGGCGACTCCTCGTCAGTGGTGGCTGGATCCTATCTCGTCGACCGGCGTCGGCAGTCGCGCGAGAAATCGACGGAGGCCGGTTTTATCACCCACGCGGGTGTAGGTTGAATCTTGAGCCGAGCTCCCTCCTATGACACGTATCCAACCTCGTCTCTGGCAGATCAGTGTTGTGGCCCTGCTGGCCCTTGCGACCGCCTGCACTCCGCCGGGCAACGAGCTTATCGGCGTGCGCATCGAGCCTGCTAGCCCCACCATCGGCGTCGGCGCCTGCGTGCAACTGAGCGCCACAGCGGAATTCGAGGACGGCAGCGAGCAGGATGTAACCGACGACTCCGTTTGGACCTCGCTCGACACCGCGGTGAGCGACGGTGAGCGACGGTGAGCGACGGTGAGCGACGGTGAGCGACGGTGGCCTGGTGACATCGGCTGGGCCCACCGGGCAAGCGACGATCGAGGCGGTCTACCAGTCGAATACGTACTCGAGCAGCGTAACGGTGGCGGCCCTCAGCTGGACAGCGGCAGGCGCCACTCGGTGCTGGTCGACACTGTCAACGCCAGGATGTTCGCGCTGGGTGGCTCGATTCCGCCTTCGGACTCGGTCGAGTCCACTGCCATCGACGGCTGTGGCGATCTGGGCACGTGGGAGACCGAGACCGCGCTTCCAATGGCGGTGCAAGGGCACGCGGTTGCGTTCTATACCGGTGTGCATGGCGAGGTGATCTACACGCTGGGCGGCCACGACGGCACCGACATGTCCGCCGCGGTGCAGTACGCATCGCTCGATGCCAACGGGGTCGACGGGCACGGGTGGACGACCTCCGCCAATCCGCTACCGGAAGCGCGCCATGGCGCGGCGGCGTTTGTCTAAACGGCTGGATCTATGTCCTTGGCGGCAACATCGGCTTCTCCGCTACGACCACGGTGTGGCGATCGCAGGTTCTCGCCGGCGGAGCAAACGGTGCGTTTGAGGTCGTCACCGAGCTCGGCGGCACTCCCGACGTGGTGCTTGCCACGAAGCGTGCATTTCACTCCGTGCACGTGGTAGTGGTAGCTGGCAGGGGTGACGGTACCACGCTGGCCTCGGTCGAGTACGCCAGAATCAACGGCGACGGCACCATGCAGCCGTTCACCATCGACAACAGTCCGGTCCCCACCCCCCGGCGCGAGCACGACGGCGACGTGGTGGGATCCACCATCTACATCACCGGCGGCAGCGACGGCACAGACCCGCTGGGCGACGTACCGAGTGTGGCGATCGCCGGCAGCTGTACCGCTGGCACCGGTATCTGCCTGGCCGCATGGTCCTCGATCGCAGACTTCGGATCGGTTACCGCACCCCGCTACGGCCACAGCACGGTGGCCTACCAGAACTGGCTCTACCTGGTCGGCGGCTGGGACGGGGCCGCCACCATCTCCGACGCCTGGTTCATCGATCCCTGAGGTCCTGACTCAACGCGAGGTCGAGGTGCTGCGCGCGCTCGCGTCGGGCAGCACCAATAAGAAGGCGAAGACCGTGGCGCGGCACCTCGACAACATCTACGCCAGGATCGGCGCAGCCAACCGAGCCGAGACCACCGCGTTCGCCGCCCGACACGGGCTACTGGAATAGAGGAATCCCGAATCGCAACGCGAAGCGACGCACATCGCGACACGCGGCGGCAAGAGCGCCGCGCAGATCGCGACGACGGAGCATCACGGAGTCCCCGGATAGCGTGATCTCGATGTGATCGGCTCCGCGGCGAAACCGCGAGGAAGCCCTCACGCGAATCTCGCCGATCCGTCGCGCCTCGATGGTGCGGGTGGTGTCAGGCATCCCCGCCTGAGCCGCGGCGGCTTGCCAGGAGGCGGGACAATCGGCGGTGAGCTGCGTGCGGGCGCGAGCCGCGGGAGGGTCGATGATGAGCTTCAG
>CAJWOB010000125.1 GCA_913043885.1 uncultured Spirochaetaceae bacterium
CCTCCCGCTCCGCCGCCTCTCCCTCCGATTCCTCCATTCGCGCGTCCGCCGCCGCGCGCGCGTTGCGCTCTCCCATGCGCGCCACCGTTCGCCACCAGTCGCTGGGGGTCCGCGGGCGTACCAGCACGGTGCGCAGATCGTGACAGGCCACGCAGCGGTTCAGCAGCACGCTCCGGCCGTCGGCGAGTGAGGTGGTGCTGGCCAGCTCGGCAGTCGGGGCGCTGGCGGGCATGCCCGCCTGGTCGATCAGCCGTAGGACCCGAGCCGACGCCGCGGCATCCAGGCCGCCGCTCAGCCCGGCGCGGCGGCTCAGCTGCACCTCGCGCAGGCCGGTGGGAACCGACAGGCCCAGCAGCAGCACCGTGCCGAGGGTGGGGACCAGCTGCGACTCCAGGTGCTTGAAGAAGCGGACGATCGCCACCTTGATGGTGACGAGCACGCCGATGCTCATGCCCAGCAGCAGGTGCATGACCGAACGAGCGGGCAGCTCGATCTGCACCGTCCACAGCCGCGGCACCATCTCCACCATCAGGTAGATGTAGATGGCCAGATAGAGATAGCCGGTGAGGCGGTGGATCAGCATCAGCCGCGGCGGCGCGGAGCTGACATGCCGCTCGTGGTCGAACGGATACCCCCACAGCCGGTACATCAGGAAGGTGTTGGCGGCGCCCAGTGCAAGAAAGACCAGGCCCAGGAGGATGTTGATCAAGACAATGCTGGCGTCTCCTCAGTACGGGCCGATCCGCTCCGTACCCACGTCGACGGCGGCTAGCACCGAGGCGTCGAAGCTGGCCTCGGTGAGCTCTAGCCGCAGCTCCCGAAAGTCGGGGTCGTCCCACCGGTTGTCGTGCTCGTTGGGGTCGAGCTCCAGGTCGTACAGCTCCCCGACCTGGTGGCCATGGTAGCTGACCAGCTTGTGCGTACGGGTGCGGTACATCGTTGCCGCGGTGTCCCGCCCCTGCGGAGAATCGAGCGCGTCGAAGTACTCGCAGCGAACCGCGTGTCGCTGAATCCCGCCGCCTAGCAGCGACTGCCCGACCATCCACGCAGGAACGTCGAGTCCCGCCGCCTCCAGCAGCGTGGGTGGCAGGTCGGAAAGCTCGATCAGTTCGTCCGACTCGCGGGGCTCCCGCAGCCGCGCCGGCCACCGCAGGATCAGCGGCACCCGCACCAGCCCCTCATAGAAACGACAACCCTTCTCGACCAGCCCGTGGTCTCCCAGCATCTCGCCGTGGTCGCTGGTGAAGATCACCAGCGTGTCCTCCTGCTGTCCGCTCTCTTCGAGGGCGCCCAGGATGCGGCCGACCTGATCGTCGATCTGGGCGATCATCGCGTGATAGGCGGCGATCAGCGTAGCTGCATCGCGTCGCACCGCCGGTCCAGTTTCCGGCGCGGCGTGGGCGTCCGGCGAAACCGGCAGCACCGGGTTGGCGATGTCGAGCTCCTCGGGGTTGCGAGCCTCGCCCTGGAACTCGATCCGGGCCAGGGCGGCCTGCTGCGCCAGGTCGCTGTCACGAAACGCGGGGGCGGGCATCTCTTCCGGTGCGAAGCGGGCGCGATAGTCCGCCGGCGGATTGAAGGGCGGATGCGGGTCGTAGATGTTGACGCTCAACAGCCACGGCGCATCGCTGCCGGCGCGCTCCTGGATGAAGCCGATCGACTCCTCCGCGCACCAGGTGGTCTGATGCAGCGGCGCCGGTACGCCGGCCGGATCCTTCACCAGATCGGCCAGATTGGCTCCCTGGGAGCGCACCCAGTCGGCGTAGGCGTGGCCTTCCGGCCAGCCGTCGCGTGGCGCGTGGCTCCACTTGTAGAACGAGTAGCCGTCGTCTCCCCGCGGCTCCAGCCGCTGGTAGGAGCCCGCGAGGTGCAGCTTGCCCACCAGCCCGCAGTCATAGCCGGCGTCGGCGAGGGTGCGGGTAACCAGGGGATAGCGCCCGGTCCAGCGCAGGTTGCCGTTGCGCGTGTTCTGCGTGGCGCTCGGGTACACGCCGGTGAGGAAGCTCGCTCGGCTGGGGGTACAGATGGGGCTCTGGCAGAAAGCGTGGGTGAACGCCCAGCTGCTCTGCCACAGCTCGTCGAGGTTGGGAGTCTGCGCCACCTGGCAGCCTCCGGCGCCGAGGGTGTCCCACCGCTGCTGGTCGGTGCACAGCCACAGTATTTTTGGCGGTCGAGTCGTTGGCGTCGTGGTCACGCCCGAACCATGTCCTACCGGCCCTCCTCTATGGAAGAAACCTATCGCGGCGCCCTGGTCCCGAATACGATCGTGGCCGTGGGCGAAGCTTCAACCGCGGTGCCAGGCACCGTCATCCATCATGTTCCCGCCGAGACGGTCCGCTACGTCGGCTGCCCCTCCATCGTCGTGCTGCCATCGGGTAGCTATGTGGCGTCCCACTCCTACTTTGGCAGTGGCTCCACTAACAGCGACAGCTACGTCTACCGCTCCGACGACCGGGGGACCAGTTGGCGCCGCATCGCCGAGATCAATGGCCAGATCTGGTCGAAGCTGTTTCTCCACGCCGGGGCGCCGTACATCGTCGGCACCGACCACTGCGATCGCAGCGGCGGCAGGCTGAACGGCAAGATGGTGATCCGGCGCTCCGACGACGAGGGACACACCTGGACCAAGGCCGATTCAGCGGCGACTGGGCTGCTCTCGGACCAAGACGGCTACCACACCGCGCCAACCGCGGTGACGGTTCACAACGGACGCATCTGGAAGGGTTTCGAGTTCGCTCCGGAGCCGGATCGGCGCACCTGGAGGGTGTTCGTCATCTCCGCTGACGTCGATGCCGACCTCCTGGATCGTGCCTCGTGGCGCTTCACCTCGCAGATGGACACCTGGGACGACTACCAGTGGATCGAGGGGAACATGGTGGTGACGCCGGAGGGGGGACTGATCGACATCCTGCGCAGCAACGACCAGCGGAAGAAGGGGAGCCACGGCGTCGACGAGCCGGCCGCCCTCGTCCACGTCTCCAGCGACGGCACGACGCTGACCCACGACGCAGTTGCCGATCGCGTCGACTTTCCCGGCGGCGGCGCCAAGTTCACCGTCAAACGCGACGCCGAGACCGGTCGCTACTTCGCGTTGGTCAACCCGCAGGAAGGGCCAGACCTCTTCCGCAACGTGCTTGCGCTCTCCACATCAGACGACCTGCGCCGCTGGCGCGTGGTGCGGGAGCTGTTGAGCCACCCCGACCCGGTCGCCCACGCCTTTCAGTACGTGGACTGGGAGTTCGACGGCGACGACATCGTCTTCGTGTCGCGGACCGCCTACGACGACGACGCGACCGGCGCCCATCGCGCCCACGACGCCAACTACGCCACCTTTCACCGCATAGCCGGATTCCGTGACGCGCGCTAGAGCGGCTCGAACCGCGCCTGGAAGAAGCGCAGATAGTCGGGCTCGTACACCATCCGCATCCCCCGCGTTTGCGTTCGTTGCTCGAACACCGCCCGGAGCGACTCGGCCACCACGTCCATGTGCGCCTGGGTGTAGACCCGGCGCGGAATCGCCAGCCGCATCAGCTCCAGTGCCGGGTAGCGATGGTCGTTGCTGTCGGGATCGCGTCCGGCACTGACGACGCCGCGTTCCATCCCGCGCACCGCCGAGTCGAGGTAGAGCTGCGCGGCAAGGGTCTGCGCCGGGAACTGGTCCTGCGGGATGTGCGGATAGAACGCCCTCGCATCCAGAAACACCGCACGGCCGCCGACCGGCTGGACGATCGGGATGTCCCACTGCGTCAGCAGGTCGCCGAGATAGCGAACCTGGCCGACGCGGGAGCGAACGTGGTCATCCTCGACCGCCTCCTCGATGCTGATGGCGAGTGCCTGCATGTCCCGCCCCGCCATGCCGCCGTAGGTATGCAGCCCCTCATACACCACCACCAGGTTGCGGAGCCGGTCGAACAGGTTCGCGTCGTTCACTGCCAACCACCCGCCGATGTTCACCAGATGACCCTTCTTCGCGCTCATCCATGCACCGTCGGTGTAGCTGCAGAACTCGAGCAGGATCTCGGCGATGGTCTTGGCGGCGTATCCTTCCTCGCGTTCCTGGATGAACAGCGCGTTCTCCACCATGCGGGTGGCGTCCAGGTAGATGGGGATGCCGTGCTGCTGGCACAGCGCGCGCAACTCGCGCAGATTGGCCATGCTCACTGGCTGGCCGCCTGCCATGTTCACCGTGCCGGCGAGGCTCACGTAGGGCACCTACTCGGCCCCAACTCGGGCGATCAACGCCGCCAGCTGGTCCAGATCGACGTCTCCCTTGAATGGGTGCTCGCTCGCAGGGTCGTGGGCTTCCGGGATGATGACGTCGACAAAGGTGCCGCCGGCAAGCTCCTGGTGCAGACGGGTGGTGGTGAAGTACATGTTGCCGGGGATGTGGTCGCCGTTCTCGATGAACGCCTGGCTGAGCAGGTGTTCGGCGCCGCGACCCTGGTGCGTGGGAATGACGTGGCGATAGCCGTAGTGGGCGCGCACCGCCTCCTCGAGACGATAGAAGTTGCGGCTGCCGGCGTACGCCTCGTCGCCCATCATCATTCCCGCCCACTGCCGATCGTTCATCGCGCTGGTGCCACTGTCAGTGAGTAGGTCGATGTAGACGTCCTCTGAGCGCAGCAGGAAGGTGTTGAAGCCGGCCTCGCGGGCTGCTGCGGTCCGCGCCTCCGCGTCGATCATGCGAATGGGCTCGACCATCTTGATCTTCCAGGGCTCCGCCCACGATCGGCGGCCCGCCTGCTGCCCCATGGTCATCGGCGTTCGTTCGGTCATCCGTCCTCCCGGCCGGTGCGCCTGCAGCAGCCCGTGTCGCACCGCCCAGGTCGCGGCCTCGGCACGGCTGCCGGCGTCGATCTTGCGGTAGACGTTGCGGATGTGGGTCTCGACCGTCTTGTCGGCGATGCTGAGCTCCCTGCCGATCTCCTTGTTGGCGGCTGCCGCTACCAGCCGAGCTTCGATGTGCGGCCGTGCTTCTCCAGTAGGCCGGCGATGGCGTCCTTGGTCAGGTCGAAGACCGCCACCCCTTCCATGTAGTGATGGAAGAACCCCTTACCGGCAGCCTTCAGCTTCTCTTCTATCTTCTCGTGCACCTCTTTGACCTTCGGGTGCTGCGGCTCTCCGGGGAGGCCCAGGCTCTGCGCCATGTCCTCGGCCCCGAGGGCGAAGTAGTCGATGCCCTCCACCTCGAGGATCTCGTCCAGGTTCTCGTACGCCACCACGCTCTCCAGCTGCGGCACGATTACCGTGTTGGCGTTGACGTCGCGGAACATGCGCGGGTGGTCGCCGTCGATCTGGCTCCGCAGCGTTCCCACACTTGTGGCGCTGCGCAGGCCGAGCGGTGCAAAGAAGCTGTACTTCACCAGGTCTTCCGCCTCTTGCTTCGTGAGCAGGTTCGGGACGGTGAGGACGCGCACGCCGCGGTCCAGGAAGCTGAGGAGCGTGCTCTCGTCCTTGTCCGGCACCCGCACGGTTACGGTCATGCTGTGCGCCTCGGCGATGTGGCACATCTCTGCGATCTCGCTGGGCGTCACGGGCGTGTGCTGCGCGTCGAATGCGACGAAGTCGATGCCCATGCAGCCGGCAAGGTCGACCATCTCGCCGGAGGACTCTTTGAAGCTGAGGCCGAGAGCCTTCTCGCCCTTGGCGGCGCGCTCGAGGATTCCATTGGGAACCATGCAGCGAGTACGAGATAGCCGCTGAGTGCGCGCGAGCCCGTTTCCGCGTCTGCGTCAGTGCGAACGAAGCGCAGCGAGTAGAGCTCGGCGTTCTTCATGAAGAAGCGGATCTTGCGGAATGGCTTCTTTGTCTTCCAGGGGAACACGGTGTCACCACCGAACTCGGGACGCGCCGCGGGGACGGTGGCATCGCCCCGCCAGGTGACGCGATGAGCGGTGGCGTCGCCGGTGAAGACGTCGCACTCCTCGCGCGAGCGGCCGGGCAACAGTTCGTCCCCCTGGTCCACCACCTCGACCTTGATGTAACCCCCGGCGTGGCAGCGGCCGTTGATCTCGAGGGCACCACCTTCCGACAGCAGCGGTCGCGTCACTAGCAGCCCCTCACGATGAGGCCCGGCATCGAAGGACACGAAGCCATCCTTGCGCATGCGCAGCCGTCCGAGGCCGAAGCTCACCAACGACGGGTCGCTGATCTCCGGATGCTCCATCCCCTCGCGCGGGCCCCACATCCAGTAGTCGTGGTGGTTGGCGCAGCCGCCTTAATAGATCAACAGATCGTCGCCATCCTCGATCGGCGGCGAGCAGACCGTCACCATCCCCTGGTCCCAGCTGCCTGCCTCTCCGGTCTCCAGCCAGGGCCGGCGCTTGCCCAGCCGCCGCCAACGTTTGCGGTCGCGGCTGGCGACAAGCTGCACGTCCATGGTGTTGTCGACTCGGTGGAGCACGTTGAGGAAGCCGACGAACTGGCTGCCCACCTCGTACTGGGTCATGCCGTAGAAGCCGTCGTCGATGTTGTCCTCCTCCTCGTCGTCCGGCCGTAGCAGGAGGTAGGGCTGGCTCCAGTGGATCATGTCGGGGCTCTCCGCCTGCGAGATGCGGCGGCGGTTCTGCTTGGCGAAGTCGTGGGGGTAGCGCGGTCCGGGGTTGGTGGGACCGACCGGGTTGCGGGGGTTGAGGGCGGGGGCCATGGGACGGGCAGCAGCGCGCCTACCGGCTGTCTTGCGCTGGCACCAGCGCAAGAGCGCTTCCTTGTGGCTCTTCGAGTCCTCGCCCTCCATCTCGACCTCGGCAATCTGGCGAAGGATGGGGGAGTGAGTGAGCAGCTGTGGGCAGCGCCAAGCGAGGGTTACTGCGCTGGAGCGGCCGCGCTGTGGCCATGGCTGCACCTGGAAGCGGAGGATGATGGTCCACAGCAGCCCCAGGATCAGCTTTTCGTTGCCGCTCTCGATGTCGGAGCTCCCGATGCCGACGAGCTTGATCTTGGCCGCCTTGAGGAACGCGAGCGCCTTGTTGCAGTTTTCGTTGCGCTGGATCTTCATCTTGGGCTTGCGGTTGTACTTGAAGTTCCACGGCGTCCCGTCCGGGAGCTTGCCGCCCGAGATGATCTTGAGCAGCTCCATGAGCATGATGCCGTCGCTGAAATCTGTGAGCACGTTCTCGATGGCGTACCCCTTCTTGGCCTTCTCAAGCTGCATGTTGGTCCATTTTGTCCACGTGCGCTTCTGCACGTCGATCCAGCCTCGGTCCTTGAGCGACATGGCGATCGCTGTTCACAATGCGGAACAAGCGCACTGAGAAGGGGGTAAATGGGCGGGTGTA
>CAJWOB010000126.1 GCA_913043885.1 uncultured Spirochaetaceae bacterium
TCCTCGTAGAGACTGTGTCCGTGACCGGCACGTCCATGCTCGTAAAACTCTTCGCCATGAATCCCCATTACCACCACAATTGAATCTTCAAACAGCCCTTGAGCCTTGAGTCCCTCCAGAAATTTCCCTATCGCAACATCCACCCTCGCCAGCTCGGCGCGTCGCGGAGTCGCAACGAACCCCTCCATGGAGAAGTTGCTGCGGTGTACCGCCAGCAGCAGTGCGGTGCGCGGCCCCACCGCGGCCTGGTAGTCGTCGACCGTGGTCTGGTTGGTCGTCCCGACCTCGCGCAACTGCGCCCCTGCCGCTTCGATGATCTCCGGAATGCGGAAGCCGCCGCCTATCTGCACCAGCTCACCGCGGGAGACCACCACCTCGCGGCGGGTCTCATCGAGGTGAGCGGCTATGGCCAGCAGCAGAGCGGCAGCACAGTTGTTGACTACGGCAGCGGCATCCGCTGCCGCCAGCACCGCCGCGCACGTCTCCACGAAACTGCCACGGCCGCCACGTTCACCGGTCTCGAGATCCAGCTCGACGTTGCTGTAGCCTCCCGCCAACGCCGCAATCTCGTCGCCGGCAACGGAGCCAAGTGGCGCGCGGCCTAGATTGGTGTGCAGCAGTACGCCGGTGGCGTTGATGACCGGTTGTAGGCGCGAGCGAACCAGGTGGTGGAGGTCGGCGGCAACGGTCTGTCGGATCTCGTCGCCGCTGGGGAATGGGCCGCCGTCGTCCAGCGACGCTCGCAACTGCTCCGTCCGCCGTCGAATGACCGCAACCATCAGAGCGTGAGGTAATCCGCAGTCCGCGAGCTCCTCTGCCAGCACGTGGACCGAAGGGATCTGCCGCGCCCGGCGACGCGCGTCGCTCACTGGGGGGCCGTCACGCGGATGCGTGTGGCGCCTGCTGCCTCGATGGTGCCAATGTGCGCCGCTCCGGTGGCCGCTATGGCCTCGTCCACACGGTCGGCCGGGACGCACAGCACTAGCCCGCCGCTGGTCTGCGCATCGCAGAGTATCCACCGCGTCGCTTCAGAAGCGTCGCCCCAGTCGGTGTCAGCGTCGGCGGTACGGCGGTTGTCGCGCGTCCCCGAGGGCACGGCTTGTGCGGCGGCCAACTCCTCCACCACCGGGTGCAGGACCGGTACCCGGTCGGCCCACACGTGGGCGGAACAGCCGCTGGCCTCGCAGATGGTTGCCAGGTGGCCGAGTAGACCAAAGCCGGTTACGTCGGTGGCGGCGCGGATGCCGAGCCCGGCGGCCTCGAGGCCTATGTCGTTGAGCTGGCGCATGGAAGCGACCGCGGCGTCTAGTGCTTCACTCGTCACGGCGCCGTTCTTTGCCGCTGTGGTGAGTATGCCGGTGCCCAACGGCTTCGTGAGCAGGAGGCCGTCCCCCGGTTTGGCCGCATCCTTGGTAAGCAGGGCGGCGGGGCGCGCGACTCCGGTAACGGCCAGCCCGTAGATTGGCTCTGGATTGCGGATGGTGTGTCCGCCGACGATGGCGCAGCCGGCTGCGGTCACCACTTCGGCGCCACCGTTGAGGATCGCGGCTACTACTTCCGGCGGCACGTGGTCGTGCGGGTAGGCAAGCACGTTCAGCGCCGTAACCGGTCGCGCGCCCATCGCATAGCAGTCAGATAACGCGTTGGCGGCCGCAATCTGCCCGAAGCTCGCACCGTCGTCGACGATTGGCGTAAAGAAGTCCACCGTCTGCACGAGGGCGACGTCGTCCTCCAGCAGGAACACACCGGCGTCGTCGTTGGCGGCCACGCCGGCAAGGACCTGCGGATGTGAGGGGATGTCCACCTGCCGCAGGACCTGCGACAGCGCCTCTTGGCTCAATTTGGCCGCTCACCCGGCGCACGAGGAGAGCGCCGTGAGCTGAAATATCTCCTCGCGGGTCATAACGCCGGCACGCGGCTGGCGCGCTCGTGGTGGGTCCGGAGAGGGTAGGAATCGAACCCACCTCGCCCGCAGAACGGGTCGACAACGGTTTTGAAGACCGTGGGGGCCACCAGGCACCCGTCACTCTCCACTTTGGCAGAAGGTAGCAGACGGCATTTGCCATGGACGAGGGGCAATCCTGGCGATTGCAGCACTTGGCGGCCGCCGAGTAGTCTGCACAGATGCGGTCGTCGACGGTCGCCACAGCAGGGCCGGGAAGTTCCGTAGAGCGGGCCGCACGGCTGAGTGCCAACCCCATCCTGTACGTGGACCACGTCGAGTCGCCGCTCGGCGACCTGCTGATCGCCGCCGACCACGACGCCGTGCACCTGGTCGAGTTCGTCGAGCGCGCGAGCCTGCCGGCGCAGCTGGATACGCTCACCAAGGAGCTGGGCTGCACCTTCCAGGACGGCGGCTGCGCCCTGACCGAGGTAACGGCGCGGCAGCTCGAGGAGTACTTTGCCGGCAAGCGGCGGGAGTTCACCGTGCCCCTCGCCACACCGGGCAGTCGGCTGCAACTGCAGGTGTGGGACCGTATCGCTGCAACGCCGTTCGGGGCGACCGTCAGCTACGGTGCCATCGCCCGGGAGATCGGGCGGCCGCGCGCCTACCGGGCGGTGGGTCGTTCCACCGGCCAAAACCGACTGGCGTTGTTGGTGCCCTGTCACCGTGTCGTCGCCGCCAATGGTGCTCTCACCGGCTACGCTGCCGGCACCAGCCGCAAGCGGTGGCTCCTCGAGCACGAGGGTGCCATCGAAGGCGGGCGCGCCGTCCGCAGCGCTCGCTATCGGTAGCGGACGACGTCCCCTTCTACGAACAAGCTGCGCCGCGAAAGCAGCAAGCTGGTTGCCGAGCCGATGAGCAGGGCGTCCGCGGGTCGGCATCATCGATCGCGAAGTAATAGACCCCACCGGCAAGCAGGCCAGCTCCCAGCGGCGCCAAGGAATCGCCGAACGTGTTACGGCCGGTAATCCGCAGGTTGACCACCGCATCGCCGCGGTGTCGGCGTAACTGCTGCTCGACGATGCGCTCCACCTTCGGATGGCTGATGGTGATCATCTGCGAGACGAACCAGGCGCTAGTCTGCTCGCGAAAGTGCTCGACCACGCGGTAGTCGCGGTTCACCTCCGCGGACAGACTCACCGGGGCGTCGCCGCCCGATGCCTCGATGTTCACCGACATGCAGCCGGCCAGCACAAGAGCCAAAGCCGCACCGGCGACGGCGATAGTGGGGTGCAGTGTCCGATTCCGACCTGATCTCATCGTCTACCTTGTCCGCAGCGCCCCGGGGTGAGCGCGAATTGGCCGGATCATATCACTTCACCTCTGCCGTGTGCGCAACACTCGCGCAAGGTTCCGGTTGATGACGCCCTGGGGCGGGACTATACTTCTGGCATACTTACGACTACGGCTACCGTGCGCACCCGAATCGAGAGCCTTGGAGTCCACCTGCCCGAGGGGGAGATGCGCACCAAGGACATCATAGACGGCTGTCGCCGCCGGATCCTGGTTCCTCTGGAGCGCTGGTCCGGCATCAGCTCACGGCGGATGGCTGGTCAGTCGGAGTTCTCGATCGACCTGGCCGAACGCGCCATCGCCAACTGTTTCGATCGGTCTCACTACTCACCGCGCGACATCGACCTCCTGATGTGCTGCAACATCTCCAAGGTCGACTCGCCTACCTCCGGCTCTCTCGAGCCCAGCACCGCCCACGATCTGCTCGAGCGTTTCGATTTCGGCCCCATCGCGAATTTCGACGTCTCCAACGCGTGCGCCGGCCTGTTCACCGGCATCATGGTGGCGGACCGCCTGTTGCATCAGCACGTGGTCAACCGTGTGCTGGTGGTGAGCGGCGAGTACATCACGCATCTGACCAAGAACGCCCAGCGCGAGATCCAGAACAACCGCGATCGCCGCCTCGCCTGTCTTACGCTCGGCGATGCGGCGGCGGCGCTCATCCTCGAACGCACCGACCGCTCCGACGTCGGCTTCACAAGTCTGGAGCTGCGCAGTGCTCCAGAGTATGCGGACCTGTGCCTCGCGTACGCCACCGAGGAACAACATGGCGGCGCCATCATGTTCACCGACACCGTCGGACTCGCGGACGCGGGCACTGACAACGCGGTGTTGCACGTCAAGGAGATCGTCGACCGCGCCGGCTACCCCTGGGATTACGCCAATCATTGGATCATTCACCAGACTTCCAGTCGCGCTCTCCGGGCCGGCGCCGCGCAGATGAACAGGCTGGCCGGCACCACCGTGGTTACGCCGGAGAACAACGTCGACAACCTGCGGAACCGCGGGAACACCGCCACCACCAGCCACTGGGTCGCTCTGCAGGATAGTGTGAACTCTGGCCGCATCAACGCCGGCGACACCGTCGGCTTCTCGATAGCGGCATCCGGGGTCACCGTCGGCACCGCGTTCTATCAGCTGGGTGACCTACCCGACCGTATGCGGGCAGTAGACGGCGGGAACGGCGCGAGTGGGAGCAACGGAGCGACCAGTAGCGACGCCAGCCAGGGAACGGCGAACAACGGCTCTGGCCCGGGTCACAGCGACCAGCCCGCCACCGTCGGCCCGCTCTACCATCAACTTCAGCAGCGCGTGCGGGTCGAGCAAATCGGCCTGGCGCCGCTGGCCGAGCAGGCCGGCGTCGACGAGCTCACGTCAGCGATAAAGGCTGCCTGGGCGTGTCTTGGCCACTCGGAGTACGAGGCTTCCGATATCGATCTGCTGCTGTTTACGGGTGTCTATCGACAGAACTTCCTCTCCGAGCCGGCTCTGGCCACGCTGGTGGCGAACAAGCTCGGGATAACCGGCTCTCTAGAGCCAGGGGTTCGCAGCAGGTTTCTTGCCTTCGATGTGCTCAACGGTGCGCTGGGTTGTCTCACCGCCACATGGTTAGCCTGTAATCTCATAAGCTGTGGCGAAATACGCGTCGCGATGGTGGTGAACGCCGAGTGTGTGGCACACCAGAAGCAGAACGAGCGCCTCGGCATAGTCGACGCCGCTTCCGCTATGATCCTGGACCGCGGTGACGGTAGTAGCGGCTTCGAGGCCTTCTCGTTCCGCAGCGAGTTGGCAGCCCAGGACAGCTACACGACGGCTGCCAACTGGTCGGCGGGCGGCCTGGCGAAGCTCGCCGTCGAGGGCGACCCCGACCGCGGTCGTGCGGCAGCCCTGCCGTTCCTCGCCGACACCTTCGAGGCGCACCTCGAATCCACCGGGCTCGGGCGTGCCGCCATCGACGCGGTGATCGGTCCCCAGGCGTCCGCTGAGTACCGATCGCAGGTGGCATCGTCCCTCGGTGTGTCCGACGACAAGGTGACCGACCTGGAGCTGGGCTCGATCTTCTCGTCCACGCTGCCGTTCGGGCTGCAACGCGTGTGGGACGCCGGCAGCCCCGGGCAGCAGGTGGCGATCCTGGACTTCGCGAGTGGCATGCAGGCCGGCTGCGCCACCTATCGTTCCTGATCAGCGCATAGCCAAGGCCGGCGCCACCCTCACGCGACAACCATGCAGTCACTGCTGAGCCCGATACGCATCGGCTCCCTTGAGCTCAGCGCGCGCCTGTTCAAGGCTGCCACCATGGAGGGGATGGCCGATCCCTCCGGGGGCTGCTCGGACGAGATGCTGGACTTCTACGGTCACTTCGCGCGCGCCGGCACGCCGCTCATTGTCACCGGCAGCTTCTACGTGGCCCCCGAGGGCGCCCTGGCGCCGTCCACCTGTGGGATCGATAGCGACGACAAGGTAGCGGGTGTGCGCCGGTTGGCCGACGCGGTGCATCGCCCACAATCCGGCGCCCACCTGTTCGTGCAGCTCAACCATGGTGGCAGGCAGGTGGTCAGGAACGCCGACAGTACCGGTGCCGGCATGCCCATCCTCTCCGCGTCGGCAGTTGCGGACCCGATCTTGTGGAACAGGGCACGGGCGATGACGGAGGGCCAGGTCGCCGCCGTCGTGGAGGCGTTTGCCAGCTCTGCGGCGCGATGTGCCGAGGCCGGGTGCGACGGTGTCGAGCTGCATGCCGGCCACGGCTTCCTGATCAGCCAATTCCTCTCCCCGCATACCAACCGTCGCCGCGATCGCTACGGAGGTAGCCTGCGCCGCAGGGCGCGCTTGTTCACCGACATCGTGGCTGCCATAAGGCGGCGCGTCGGTGGGGACTTCCCGATAATCGCCAAGATGAATGGCGCCGACTTGCTGCCCGGTCGGCGTGGCCTGAGCGGCGATGCCCTGGCCGAGATAGCTCGCATGGCACAGGAGGAGGGTCTGGACGCGGTGACCCTCACGGTCGGCCACTACGAGTCGGGTCTGGCGATGCTGCGCGGGCAGATGCGGCCGATGGTGCGAGGCCTCGTCGATGGCGGCCTCGGCAGTGGCTTCCACCCGCTCCTCAAGCTCGGCGTGCGCGCGGCGACGCCGACCGTGGCCGCCGTCGGCTACCTGCTGTGGCGACGCCGGGAAGCGTTTAACCTGCGCTACGCGGCGCCGTTCAAGGATCGGTTGCGAATCCCGGTTGTAAGCGTCGGCGGGTTTGCCGACCCGGCTGCGATGGAGGCGGCAATCGCGTCGGGTAGGTGCGATGCGGTCGCGTCCGCTCGGGGGCTGCTGGCCAACCCCTACCTGCTGCGACAGCTGCGGGCTGAAGTGACACCTGACCCGACATGTGATTTCTGTAACGCCTGTGCCGGCCGCCTCATCGGCACGCCAACCTCCTGCCACAACCCGGCGCTGACGCGCCGGCGGCGGGTCCTGCTCGATGTCGAGGCCGATCGCTAGACAGCCGCGACGGGCTGGGCCCGGCGTCCGCCGCGCCGCAGCCGGCACCGGAGCCGCAGTCCGAGCCAGAACCGGCGCTGGACTACGGGGATGAGGTGCCGAAAGGCGAGGTCAGGGCGAGGGAGATAGCGGTGGAGCTCGCGAAGGAGACGAACTGCCACTTCATGATGGTCGGGGCCAGCGTCTACGAGGAGATGCTCGCGCAGCCGGTGAGGATGGCCAACAACAGTAGCGGTAGCCGGCCCATCTCGCGCCTCCCTTAAAGGAGGCGGAACATAGCACGCTGAAGGGCCTGTGGCGTGTGGCTTTTGCCCTACAATCCACCGCCAAAGAAGAGGTAAGCCGCGCCTCGGCCCCAGTCATAGGTGCCGCTGTAGCAAGTCTCGTAGGAACCTGCGTCGTAGTAGGCCATGTTGGGAGCACCCACCAATACATCGTCGATGCCGTCGGCGTTGATGTCGAAGGTGACCTCCACCTGGGGCATCCC
>CAJWOB010000127.1 GCA_913043885.1 uncultured Spirochaetaceae bacterium
GTTCGTCGAGGTATTCTCGCCGATGCGCCCGGAGTACGCGCCGAAGTAGCGCCACCGAGCCGCATCTATGTCGTCGATGGGCGTGCCGCTCGAATGGTCAGTGGTGGAGGCGCGCTGCCGCTCCCACCGTCTCGACCTGTGTGGCGTGGTGGCGGTCCCCGTCGCCGCACGCAGCGAGGGGGAGGTCGAGCGGCAGGCATATCGTGCCTACCTCGCGTCCGGCCACCACGGCGACATGTCGTACCTCGAGCGCCACGAGGCGGGGAAGCTGCAGCCGCAGCACCTGCTGCCGGCGTGCCGCGCTCTAGTGGTGGTGGGGATGGGGTACCATCAGCGCGATGAGCAGCCCACCGCCGCCGGCGGCCGGGTGGCCCGCTACGCCTGGGGTCGCGACTACCACAAGGTGCTGAGTAGCAGGCTGCGAGGTCTGGCCGCCGACCTGCAGGATGCCGCGCCCGGATCCGCGGTGCGGGTGGCCAGCGACGCCACGCCGCTGCTGGAGACCTACTATGCCGAGAGAGCGGGCGTAGGCTTCAGGGGCAAACACACGTTGGTGATAAGTCGTCCGTACGGGAGCTGGTTCTTCATCGGCGAGGTGCTGACCACCGCGGAGGTGGTCGGGGTCCCGTCGCCGGGCATCAGCGAGCGTAAACGCTGCGGCGTCGCTTGCCGGCACTGCATCGACATCTGTCCCACTGGCGCCATCCACGCTCCCTATCAGCTCGACGCCAGCCGCTGCATCTCCTACCTCACCATCGAGCACCGCGGGCCGATCGACGAGGCGCTGCGGCCGCTTATCGGCGACTGGCTGTTCGGCTGCGACCTGTGCCAGGAGGTGTGTCCGTGGAGCGTGAGGGCTCGGGAGACCGAGGAGGCCGACCTGCGTTCACACCGCGCCGGGCCGCGGCTGTCGGTGGAGGAGCTGCTGCAGATCGCCAGCCACGAGCAGATGGTGGCACGCTTCGCCGGCAGCCCGCTGATGCGGGCGGGGCGGGACCGTCTGGTCCGCAACGCCTGCACGGTGGCGGCCAACACCGGGGCGGTTGGGCAGCTACCGCGGCTGCGCCGCCTGCAGGGAGACCGCGACCAAGGGGTGGCCGAGCACGCGGCGTGGGCCGTCCGTCGGCTGGAGCAGGAGCGGTGACCGACCCCGCGGGCGACACCATAGTCGCAACCGCCACCCCGCTAGGTCAGGGGGCGGTAGCGGTAGTGCGCCTCAGCGGACCACGCGCCATCGCCATCGCCGACCGGCGATTTCGCGGCGCGACGCCACTGCGGGACGCACCGCGGCGAC
Organism: uncultured Spirochaetaceae bacterium; assembly: GCA_913043885.1. Taxonomy (GTDB): domain Bacteria; phylum Spirochaetota; class Spirochaetia; order SZUA-6; family Bin103; genus Bin103. The sequence goes on from CAJWOB010000127.1 coordinate 1,295, forward strand.
ACGCCTGCTACGGTCGCGTCGTCGACGCCGACGGCCAGCACGTCGACGATGTGTTGGCGATCTGCTTCGCCGCGCCGGCCAGCTACACCGGCGAGGAAGTGGTGGAGATCTCCTGCCACGGCTCGCCGTTGATCGCCCAGCAGATTACCGAGCTGATGTCCGCCTCCGGTGCCCGCTTTGCCGAGCCGGGGGAGTACACCAGGCGGGCGTTCCTCAACGGCAAGATCGATCTGGCACAGGCCGAAGCGGTGGGTGAGCTGATCGCCTCGGCTTCGAACATGGCCCTCCGCGGCGCCCGCGGCCGCCTGGACGGCGAGCTGAGCCGTCACGTGGGCGGGCTCCGCGAGCACCTGGTGGAGCTCGCCGCCCTCACCGAGCTGGATCTCGATTTCGCCGAAGAGGAGGTGCCGGTGCTGGCGCCCGCCGTCCTGGCGGCAAAGATCAATGCCGCTGTGACGCGCTGTGAGGAGATGCTGGCGACTTTTCGGGTCGAACGGATGCTGCGGGACGGCGTCCAGGTCGCGCTGGTGGGCAAACCCAATGTCGGCAAGTCCTCGCTTCTCAACCGCCTGGCGCGGGCGTCGCGGGCACTGGTCAGCGATGTGCCCGGCACCACCCGCGACGCGGTACACGCCGACATACAGGTGGATGGCGTCCACCTGCGAGTTACCGACACCGCCGGCCTCCACGATAGCGCCGACGTGGTGGAGACCATGGGCATGCAGCGCACCCATCAGACCATCGACGACGCCGACCTGGTGGTCGTGGTGGTGGAGTGTGGTGGCGACGGCCGTACGGCGACCTACGAGACGAACGACCTGCCCGGGGTGAGCGCCGAGCGCCTGCTCGTCGTCGCCAACAAGTGCGACCTTGGTCCGGCGCCGCCGGGGAGCGACCGTGCCGTATCCGCTCTGTCGGGAGAGGGAATAGAGGCGCTTGCCGGCGATCTGGTGAGGTTGAGCTTTCGCACCAATCCCTACAGCGAAACGACCACCACCATCGCCAGCGAACGCCAGAAGAGGAGCCTCGAAGATGCGCGCATCCGGCTGCAGGCGGCCGCGCAGCTGGCACGGGCTGGCGATCACGACGGCGATTTGATCGCCGCCGAGCTGCGTGCGGCCATCACCGGCCTGGAGGAGCTGCTGGGCGAGGTGACCAGCGACAACGTGCTGAACCAGATCTTCGCTGAGTTCTGCATCGGCAAGTGATGGCTACCGACAACGACATCGTGGAGGTGGCGGTGATCGGCGGCGGCCACGCCGGCATCGAGGCGGCGGTGGCAGCGGCACGGATGGGGTGCAAGGTCGCCCTGATAACGGCGGACGCCGCGGCGATCGGGCGCATGTCCTGCAATCCTGCCATCGGCGGCACTGCTAAGGGCCACCTGGTACACGAGATCGACGCACTCGGCGGGGTGATGGGGGAGCTGGCGGATGCGACCGGCATCCAGTTCCGGCTGCTGAACCGCTCCAAGGGGGCGGCGGTGTGGTCCTCACGCTGCCAGTCGGACAGCGCTGCCTACGCGCGCGCGGCGGCAGCGCTGGTGGCCGCAGAACCGCGGCTCAGCCTGGTAGAGGGCGACGTGGTAGGATTCGAGCCGACGTCGGCGCCAGATAAGGTCGGCGTGCTGCGGTTGGCCGATGGGCGGACGCTCGCCTGCCGTCGGCTCGTCGTGGCCACCGGTACCTTCCTGAACGGCGTGCTGCACACCGGCAGCCAGGCAAGCCCGGGCGGCAGGGCGGGGGAGCGGGCCGTCACCGGGCTGTCTGCCAGCTTCACCGCCCTGGGTATCGCGACCGGTAGGCTGAAGACCGGCACGCCGCCGCGGCTGCGCCGCGACACCGTAGCGGTGGAGGAGCTCGAGCGGCAGCCGGGAGATGACCACCCGCTCCCCTTCTCCCATCGCACAGATCGTATGGCGTTTCCGGTGCTGCCGCAGATCGAGTGCTACATCACCCACACCAACGGTGACACCCACGCCGCCCTGGCGAAGGGCTTCGACCAGTCGCCGATGTTCACCGGCCGCATTCGCGGCGCGGGTCCCCGCTACTGTCCGTCTATCGAGGACAAGGTGGTGCGGTTTCCCGACCGCGACCGCCATCAGCTGTTCCTGGAACCGGAGGGGCTGGCATCGGATCTGATCTACGTAAACGGCTTCTCCAGCTCCTTGCCGGCGCCGGTGCAGAAGGCCGCCCTCCGCACGGTGCCCGGGCTCGCCACCGCCGAGATCGTCCGCTATGGCTACGCAGTCGAGTACGACTACTTTCCTGCCCATCAGCTGCAGCCGACGCTGGAGAGCAAGCGGCTGCCGGGGCTGTTCTTTGCGGGACAGGTCAACGGTACCTCCGGCTACGAGGAAGCGGCGGCGCAGGGGCTGCTTGCCGGGATCAACGCGGCAGCCGGGCTGCTGGGACGGGACCAGCTGGTGCTGGGCCGCGACGAGGCGTACATCGGCGTGTTGCTGGATGATCTGGTCGCCAAGCCATCGGATGAGCCCTACCGGATCTTCACCTCCCGCGCCGAGCACCGTCTGGCCCTGCGGCAGGACAATGCCGCGCGGCGACTCACCCACCACGGGGTGCGGGTCGGGCTGGTAGAGGAGCGGCGAGGGCGTGAGGTGGCGGCGGAGCAGGAGGCGATCGAGCAGCTTTTCAGCCAACTGGAAGGCACCAGAGTCGCTCCTCAGCAGGTGAACGCCTGGCTGAGCCGGCGCGGGGCGGCGCCGCTGCGAGCTCCCGAGTCGCTGGCCGCTCTGGCGCGACGCCCGGAGGTGGGCCTGGAGGCACTCAGCGACGCCAGGTGGCTGCCTGCCCCGGCAAGCGCCGCGTTGCACAGGTCGGGGCCGGACCTCCGTAGTGCGGGGGCGATCGAGCTGAAGTACGCCGGCTACATCGCGCGGGAGCGGGAGGCGGTGGCCCGCACCCGACGACTGGACGCCATGCGCATCCCGGCGGAGCTGGATTTCGGTCGCATCACCGCCTTGTCACAGGAGGCGCGCGAGAAGCTGACGCTGCTGCGTCCCAGCACGCTCGGTCAGGCGTCGCGCATCTCCGGCGTCAGCGCCGCCGACGTCAGCATCCTCATGGTGTGGCTGCGCGGGCGGCGATAGGTGGCGCAGACCCTCCGCCTCCTGTCGCGCCGTGATGTCAGCGACAGCGCCTACGTGCTGCGCCTCGAGCGCGGCGACTTCAGCTTCGCGCCCGGGCAGTACCTCACCCTCGGCGAGGCGGGGGGCGCGGAGACGCGGGAGTATTCCATTTACTCCGGCATGCAGGATCCCTACTTGGAGGTGCTCATCAAGGAGGTAGCCGGCGGCAGTGTGTCGCGGCGTCTGCGACGACTCGCCCCCGGCAGCGAGCTGCGCTGCGACGGCCCGTTCGGATTCTTCACCCTCGGTAACGGGCTCGCAGACAGGCTCGCAGACGAGCATGCCGATCGGCCGCTGCTATGGGTGGCGACCGGCACCGGGATCGCGCCGTTCCATTCGTTCGTCACCAGCTACGGTGACCTCGACTACCTCCTCCTGCACGGAGTGCGGGCGCCCAGCGAGTGCTACGAGCGCGAGGCATACCCGGCTGAGCGCTACCTGGCGTGCGTTTCTGAGCCCAACGCGGCGATGCCAGGGCCGGCCGAGCATCGCAGCTTCGCCGGGCGAGTGACCGCCTACTTGCGGCACCACGCGGTGGCGGCCGGTACGCGCTGCTTCCTGTGCGGTAACAGCGCGATGATCTTCGAGGTGTTCGACCTGCTGAAACGTCAGGGAGTACCCAGCGCCGACATCGCCGCCGAGGTCTACTTCTAGCCTCGGCGCGCGGCGCCGCGGAGTGGTCGTGGCGCAGGACGAACGGATAGAGTGGGCGCCCGATGACCTACCGTGTGATCGCCCTCGGCTGTCAGATGAACATATCCGACAGCGAGCGAGTGGCGTCGGTGCTGCAGGGCGCCGGCTACCGCGAAGCGGAGCGAGAGGAGGACGCCGACATCCTTGGCGTCGTCGCGTGCTCGGTCCGTCAGAAGGCCATCGACCGCATCTACTCGAAGATCCACGAGTGGAATGGCTGGAAGGCCCAGCGCCCACTACTCACCTTCGTGTCTGGCTGCATCCTCCCCGAGGATGAGCGCAAGTTCCTGCGGCTGTTCGATCTGGTGTTCCGCATCGACGACCTGCCGCGCCTGCCAGAGTTGGTCCGCACCTACGGCGTGCCGGTTCCCGTCCCCTCCGGAGTGGAGCCGCAACGCTCGGTAACCCTGCAGCATGCCGACGACTTCTGGGCCATCGCTCCCCGCTACCAGTCCCCGCATGCCGCCTACGTGCCGATCCAGAATGGGTGCGACAAGTTCTGCACCTTCTGTGCGGTGCCGTACACACGTGGGAGGGAGGTGTCACGACCCGCAGCCGACATCCTCGGCGAGGTAACTCGCCTCGTGGAGAACGGCTACCGCACCATCACCCTACTCGGCCAGAACGTGAACTCGTACGGCAAGGGTCTCGGTGACGCCGGCAGCGCCGCGGGCACCCCGGCCTTTCCCACCTTCGCCGAGTTGCTCGACGAGGTCGGCGACGTGGCGGACACGGCGGCGCATCGCGTCTGGGTCTACTTCACCTCGCCCCACCCCTCCGACATGAGCGGTGACGTGCTGGACGCAATTGCGGCGCATCCGTCGCTGGCCAAGCAGGTACACCTCCCCCTGCAGTCGGGGGACGACCGCGTGTTGATCCGCATGAACCGCAACTACCGCCTGGAGGACTACCGCAAGATCGTCGGCGACATTCGCGATCGGCTGCCGACCGCAACGCTGTTTACCGATCTGATAGTCGGCTTCTGCGGCGAGACGGAGGAGCAGTTCGCCGCCACGAGAGAGGCGATGGAGGAGTTCCGCTACCACATGGCCTTTATCGCCGCCTACTCGCCGCGCCCGGGTGCCGCCGGGTCGCGCTGGGACGACGACGTGCCACAGAGCGAGAAGAAGCGCCGGCTGCATGTCCTGTCGGAAGTGCTGCAGCGGACGGCACTCGCCCACCACGAGCGGCAGGTCGGGGCAACCGTCGACGTCTTCGTGGAGGCCGAGGATCGCCAGCCGGGCCTGCTGCTGGCCCGCACCGAGGGCCGTATCCCGGTGCGGCTGGCCGGCGATGCGGCCCTGGTCGGCTCCATTGTCCCGGCGACGGTGACCGCCGCCCGTCCGCTCTCCCTGGCCGCCGAGCTCTCCGCCGCGCACACGTTGGCGGCGGCGCCTGCCGCGGCTGGCTAATCCCTCCGGTCGGTGTCGTCATCCGCTTCGCTGCCGCGCCACTTTCGCAAGCTACCACAGCGGGAACGACGGGATGCGCTCGCCGCCCTGCTCGGCACGCTACCGGAGGAGCTGGCCGGCAGCGGCGACACCCTCCGCATTATCACCCGCATCATGACCAACGTCTCGTCGCACGCGAAGAACCGCACGGCCGTGTACAAGGTCGAGCTCTTCTTCAAGGCGCTGCACACGAAGCTGCAGACCGAGCGGCAGAAGCGGGAGTCTTTGTCGGGCTCCGTCTTCCCTGGTAATGGAGTAGACTTGCCATTATGCTTCCCCCCCCTGAACGGGAGTTGCTCCGACCAGAGACACACTGGCCGACCAGGTCAGCAGCCATTTGGTTATCGGAAATAGAGAGCCGGTAGATATCTTGTAGCAGAGCAGAAGCAGGGAAGTGAGCAGGATGAAAAGGGATGCGGGAGGAGCGCCCAAGGCGGCTGCTTCCCCCGAGGATTCTTCTCCTTTGCCAACCACTTTAGACCACGAAGGTGTACGCTATGTCCGCGGCGGGCCTCCGGACAAGCGGTTCTACGTCACCCCAGCAACGGCTCGCCTCCTCTACTGGGACATGGTGATCATGGAGCGGGAGTGTTCCATACCGGC
>CAJWOB010000128.1 GCA_913043885.1 uncultured Spirochaetaceae bacterium
AGCCCTTCACCGAGGTGGTGGGGACCATCGACCTGCAGCCGCGGGTGCTGGCGTCCACCGACATCCTCGAGGTGCGCGTGTGGGACTCGGAGCGGCAGACGGTGGTGTTCGAGGAGATCATGGGCGCACCGCCGGGCCCCCAGACCCTGCCGCTCTTCCCGCGCAATGGGGATGCCGAGCGGACCTTCCTGGTGGAAGTCGTCGCCAAGGACGCCGCCGGGGAGCTGGTGGCCATTGGCCGGACCGAGGGGACCTACCTGGCCGACCAGCGGGTGGCGACCTTGGTCTGCCTGACCGACGAGTGCCTCGACGTCTTCTGCGGTGACCCCGGGCCCTGCGCCGAAGGCGAGTGCACCAGCTGCCGGGGCACCTCGGGGACCTGCCAGGCGGCCACCGCGGAGCTCGTCCCCCTGGGCACCGCGCTGAGCTGCCCGCCGCCCACCTGCCTCGCCGAGGAGGACGTGGAGAAGCGGTGCGCCGACGGCGTCGACGACGACTGCAACGGCCTGATCGACTGCGCCGACCAGGCCTGCGACGGTATCCCCTGCAACCGACCGGGGTTCACCTGCCAGGGCGGCGAGTGCCTCTGCAACACCCGCGAGATCTGTACCGACGGGGTGAACAACGACTGCGACGCGCTCGTGGACTGCGAAGACGACGAGTGCATCGGCGAGGTCTGCAACGACCTGGGGATGCGCTGCATCGAGGGCATCTGCGCGGCGTGCGATTCGGACTTCGAGGTCTGCGACAACGGCGTCGACGACGACTGCGACGGCCTGGTCGACTGCCAGGACCCCGACTGCTGCGAGAACCACCGTTGCGACGGCCAGCGTTGCGGCAGCGGAAACAACGCGATGTGCTGCAACGGGAGCTGTCAGCGCATCGACCAGCCGGGCCGCTGCGGCGGGTGCGACATCCAGTGTCCGTGGAACACCGAGACCATGAGCCGGCGCGCGTGCCTCCGCGTCACCGGGGATCCCGACCAGCCGGAGCCGACGTGGCTCTGCTACTGCAAGGACAACTGCTTGGGCGGCCTGGAGTGCCGGCGGCGCTTCGACGTGCCGCGCTGCAACTGCTCCGACGACGAAGAATGCGGGCCGGGGCTGCAGTGCCGGCGAACCGGACCCGACCGGCACAACTGGTGCCGCCCCTTCGACCTCTGACCCGCGCACGCGCCGCCCCGCGGGCACTCCAGTCCTCGGCGGCTGGCGACGACTCAGCCCTCGCCGGACTCCGCGGGGCGTTGGGCCAGGAGCCAGCGACGGACGGCCTCGTCGGTCGCCAGGCCGGCGGCGCGCTCGTAAGCGCCGCGCGCTTCGGCGAGCTCGCGCTCCTGCTCGATAAGTGCGTGCTGTGAGCTCGCGCGCTCACGCGCGAGGGTGTGCTTAAGCTCCTTCGCGCGCTGCTTGGCGTGGCTCTCGATGCGCTCATCGACGTCGAGGGGCGCCTCGACTGAGTCGCAAACCCCGCGGATAAGGTGCGCGGGCAAAAAAAGCCGCCTGCGCCGGGCGCAGGCGGCTGTGAATCAGCTCGCGTGAGACCTCACGCGAGCGCTAAGTATTCCCAACCTTACAATCCCTCCTTCGTCGAATAGATTTGTTCGCATAGACCGGCGACTAACTCAACGAGCTGCCTGACCGGCCCCTCCACGCGCCACGTCGACGACGCCATGCCCGCGGAGGAGAGGGTGCAAAACTTACAGTCGTCAACATCGTGCGCCGGGCACGCATTGTCAAGCCCCTCGCGGGTCCGAGAGCGCGCCGGCTGCTGGCGCAGCCGGTGGGCGAGTGGCAGAGTCCCGCCATGGAGCAGCGTGCACGACAGCTGGCAGCGCGAGGCGCGTGGCAGGCGGCGCAGGACATCGCGAAGGGCGAGCTGCAGGCCGGCGACTACCTAGAGGCGGCTCTCACCCGCATCGACGAGCGGGAGGCGGTGGTGCGCGCCTGGGTACGGCGTGACGATACCGCCTCGGTTGCCCGGGCTGCGCAGCTCGATGGCGCCGACGCGGCGGCCGCGCCGCAGGGAGGCCCGCTCCGCGGGCTGCCGATTGGGGTCAAGGACATCATCGATACCGTCGCGTTCCCCACCGAGCATGGGTCGCCGATCTACGCCGGCGCCACTCCCGGCGCGGACGCCTGGTGCGTGCAGCAGGTGCTTGCCGCCCACGGCGTGGTGTTGGGCAAGACGGTAACCACCGAGTTCGCCTACTTCCATCCCGGGCCGACGACCAACCCCTGGAACGCCGGCCATACTCCCGGCGGGTCGTCCAGCGGCTCGGCGGCGGCGGTGGCGGACGGCATGGTGCCGCTGGCATTCGGATCGCAGACCGCGGGGTCGATCATCCGCCCAGCGTCGTTTTGTGGCGTGTTCGGCTACAAGCCCACCTTCGGGCGCTATTCCCTGGATGGCGTCAAGGAGCTGTCGATCAGCAACGATACGCTCGGCTTCTTTGCCCGCAAGGCGGCGGACCTGCAGTGGTTCGACGCGGTACTGCTGGACCCATCCGCCGCCGCCAGCGCCGACTGGCGCCCCCGGGAGTGGCGCGATGCCGGCGATGCCCACCGCGACACGCCGCGCATCGCCGTGGTGCGTGGCCCCGAGTGGGACAAGGCGGGCCCGGAGTGCGACGAGGCGTTGGCCCGCACCGTCGGCGCCGCCGAGGCCGCTGGCGCGGAGGTTGCCGCACACGAGCCGCCGGAGTCGTTCACCGCGGTGGGAGGCGCGCAGCTGACCGTCATGCAGTACGAGGCAGCCCAGGCACTGGCCCTCGACGCCGGCGACCCGCGTCTGAGCGACCCGCTGCGGAAGCTACTCGCGGCCGGGGCCGCGGTAAATGACGCGAGCTATACGGCGGTGAGGGAGACGGTGGCGCGGTGCCGGGGCGAGCAGGAGCAGCTGTTCGCGGGAGCCGACATCATCCTGACTCCTAGCGCACCGGGTGCCGCGCCGCGTGGCATCGGCGCTACCGGAGACCCGGCGTTCAACCGTCGATGGACGGCGCTGCATATGCCATGCGTCAGCGTGCCGGTACACCGCTCGAGCAGTGGGCTCCCGGTCGGCGTGCAGGTGGTGGCACGGGTGGGGGAGGACGTTGCCGCGCTAGCCGCCGCCCTGTGGATCGAATCGATCCTGGGGCTCGAGTGGTCACCCCCCGACGACAGTCCGATGGGCGCCTATAACGAGTGAACGAATAGACCGTCGCGCACCTTGGGCGAGAACCAGGTGCTCTTTGCCGGCATGACGCCGCGTCGGTCGGCCACCTGCCGCAGGTAGGGAACTGGAGTGGGGGCCATCCAGAAGGCCGCCGCGATATCGCCGACGGCGAACCGAGCCGCCAGGGCCGAGGGGCTCACGTCCCCGCCAACGAACTCCACCCGCGGGTCGCTGCGCTCGTCGTCGACGCCAAGCACCGGACCCAGCACCCGCTCGCGCAACAGCGACACGGCGTGCATCGGTACCCCGTCGTCGTCCAGGGGCGGGGCGCTAATCGGAGTAGCTCGTTGCCATCGAGTGCCGGTATAGAAGTCGAAGCCGTACTGGGGCGTTTTACCGGCCGGCTGGGGACAGTGCCCGATCGAGTAGTGCTCGGCGATTGCCTGAAGAAGCTGCTCGACGTCACCGGCGCCCAGCGAGGTGAGCACGCGGTTGTAGGACAGCGTGGTGACCTGGTCGGACGGGAACAGCGCCACCGGGAAACCATCGGGAGGCTGGTAGTCGCGCTCCGCCCACGCGCTCATAGCCGCCGCCGACCGATGGTGGCCGTCGGCGATGTAGATGGCCGGCAGCGCGTCGCAGGCAGCGGCCATTCTGGCGACGGTGTCCTCGTCCTCCACCAGCCACACCTCGTGTAGCACGTCGTCCGCCTCCAGCGCGGCAAACGGCGGTGCCGCCGCTAGGGTATCGGTGAGCGCCAGAAGGTCGGTGGGGAAGTCGGCGAAGGCAAGCACCAGTCCCGAGTGGGAACGGTGGGCGGCAATCAGGGCGGCACGGTCGGCCACTCGCTCTGGAACCGTTCGCTCGTGGGTGAGCACGGAGCCATCGCGGTAGTCGGGCAGAGACGCCAGACCTACGAGACCGGTCTGCCGGTGGTCGCCCGCGGAAAGGCGGTAGACACCGTATTGCGGCCGCTTCGCCTGTCGCAGCACACCGTCGCCGATCATCCGTTGCAGGTTGTCGGCTCCGCGACGATATACGGCAGGGTCGATGCTAGCGGCGGACTCTGCCGCTGCTGCGTCGGTCAGCTCCAGCTCGGCGCGGCTGACGCGCAGAAAGCAGTACGGATTGCCCTCGGCGATGCGACGTGCCTCGGCGACGGTTACGACGTCGAATGGCGGTGCCGCCACGTCCGCCGCGAGTGCGGCGCTCGGGTACAGCATGCGGAACGGTGTCAGCACGACTCGGCCACTGGGAGTCTATGCGCGCGGCTGCGGTTCGGACAGCGTCGAGTGGCCGTTGCGCCACCTCAGCTCTCGGCGGGCCACTTCCTCGATGAGGCCCTGGAGCACCTCCAGGGTGGGCACCGCATCGAGGTGCCCCGAGCTCACCACCACGCGAGGCAGCGAGCCGGGCACAGTCGCGAGCACCGCCGGCAGCGGTAGGTGCGCGAGCTCGCGGTGCTCGCGGTGCTCGCGGATGAACTCGTCGCGGTGCAGGAAGTCGATTCGATAGGGCTGGCGCTCGACGAACTCCCGCCACGGAGCGCGCCGTAGGTGAGGGCGCAGAGGCTGCAGGAGTAGGTTGCCGGGCTGGTCAGCTTGTGGAGGTAGTCGAGGGTGCGCTCCACCACGCCGCCGTCGGCGTTGTAGACGAACAGCAGACCGCTGGGCTGACCTATCTCGCTGCTGTCGCTCTCGCTCATGGCGATTGGACGCAGCGGGCCGGTGTGCCCTTACACGGCCCCTGCCACGGCAGCGCGGTGACGCCGCACGCAACCTCGCTGCGGAGCGCCGCGCGCCTAGCGGACCAAGAGCAGGTTGCCGCTGGGCTTGGAGGTGATGCTCACCAGCAGGCCGTTGCGCGCCAGGACATCGGTCTGCACCAGCAGCACGGTGCTGTCGGAGAGCTGCCGCGGCCGATAGAACAGATTGCCGTCGGTGGTGGTCATCACCAGAAACCCCTGATCCAGGTCCCAGGTCTGAAATCCGAGCCCGGTAAGGTCGGTGGTAACTGCGCCGTCGCCGCCAAAGGTTATCTGGTTCGAGCTGGGCACCTGATTGGCGGACGCCGTCTGGTACTCTTGCAGGGTGTAGATAGAAAGCGTCTCCATTCGGAACACGCGTCAGGCAGCGCCGGTGAGATCGACCTCTTGGCCAACGGCCGGAACGGCAGCGGCTGCGGCGAGGATGAGCAATCCCAGCACTCGCTTCGTCGAGCGCGCGGTAGCACAGCTTCGTACCGCGGCACACATCACGTGCCAGCCAGGAGAAGGTAGAGATCGGCAACGTTGGTGTTGGTCGGCCCCGGCTTGAACAGCGCGTCCAGCGAGCGCAGGTACGCGTATGAGTCGTTCCGCTCCAGGGCCCGGTGCGCGGCGGCGAGACCGCCGCTCCTGCGCGCAGCATCCACCACGCGACTGTCGACGAACGCGCCGGCGGCGTCGGTGGGGCCATCGTTACCGTCGGTCCCGGCCGCCAGCAGCGTGTGCGTCGGGGGCGCGTCGTCGGTCAGGGCCTCCACCAGGTAGGCCAGCGCCATCTCCTGGCAGCGGCCGCCGGTGCCGTCGCCACGTACCGTAACGGTCGTCTCGCCTCCGCACACCAGGCACACCGGCGCGGCTGCCGGGATGCCGCGGTCGGCGATGTCGCGACCCATGGCGTACAGCACCCGCGCCACCTCGCGCGCCTCGCCGCTGAGCTGGGTGGCCAACAGTAGCGGCGCCACACCGGCGGCCCGTATCGCGTCGACCGCTGCACCTGCGGCGGCCAGTCCGCTACCGACAAGCACGTTGTGCACCCGTGCGAAGGAGGGATGGTGCGCGTCCGGGGACTCGTCTACTTCGCCGCGGGCCCCGGCCTGTAGCAGTGCCAGCGCCGCCGGCGGAAAGCGACGCTCCTCGGTGGCGTGGCGGTCGAGGATCGCCAAGGCGTCGCCGAAGGTGGTGGTGTCCGGCACGGTGAGCCCGGAGGCGATGGTGTCCAGGCGGTCGCCGACCACATCGGACAGGATCAAGTTCAGCGAGGTGGCCGGGGCCAGCGCTGCCGCCAGCCGGCCGCCCTTGACGGCCGACAGGTGCTTACGTACGCAGTTGAGCTCGTGGATGGTAGCCCCGCTCGCCAGCAGCGCCGCGGTTATCTCGCGTTGGTCCTCCAGGCTGACCCGTAGCCCGCCGGCCTGGAGTGGGGCCGCCAGCAGTGCCGAGCCGCCACCCGATATCACCGAAATCACCAGCGTGCGTTCGTCGGCCGCGCCACACTCCGCCAGCAGTCGCTCGGCGGCGGAGACGCAGGTCTCGTCGGGAACCGGATGGCTCGCCTCCAGCAGCTCCACCCGATCCAGCGGCGCCACATGGCCTTGCTTGGTTACCACCACGCCGCCCGCCACCCGGTCGCCGAGCACCTGCTCCACGCCGCGCGCCATGCTCGCCGCCGCCTTGCCTACCCCTATCACGCGCACCCGGTCGTAGGCACGGAGATCGATTCGCGTCTGGCTGCCGTCGGCGGAGGTGGCGACGAGCTGGTTGCCCGCCACGCGGAGCTGATCGTGCAGCATCAGCTCGGGATCCACCCGGCGGATGGCAGCTCGATACGCGTTCTCCAACAGCGTACGGCCCTTCATCGATCCAGCTCCGCGCCGTCTGACGCAATGCAGCGCTGGTACCAGCGGTAGCTGGCCTTGGGAGTCCGCTGTAGCGACCCGAAGTCGACGCGCACCAGGCCGAATCGCTTGGCATACCCGTAGGCCCACTCGAAGTTGTCCAGCAGCGACCAGGCGAAGTAGCCCCGCACATCGGCACCCGACGACCTCGCTTCCTGCAGCACCTGCAGATGATCACGCAGGAACCCGATGCGGTCGGCATCGTCGACGAAGTCGCTGTCGTTCGCTGCGTCCTCGAATGCAGCCCCGTTCTCGGTGACGTATAGCGGAAGCGGGCCGTAGTCGCCGTGGACCCGCGACAGCAGCTCGCCAAGCCCATCCGGGTAGACCTCCC
>CAJWOB010000129.1 GCA_913043885.1 uncultured Spirochaetaceae bacterium
CGCCGTCGGCAAGCCCGACAGCGGCCCCGAGCGCGAGCCCGAGCGCGTCGCCGTCGCGATCGCCCACGACCAGCCCGACGCGTTATTTTCGTCGGCGATCGTCGCCTCCAACGCGTCGGCGAAGCAGGCGACGACGGCGTCGTCGTCAGCGAGACCATGCTGAGCTTGAACAGGGACGTGTCGCTGGCCATGGCCGTGCTCATGGATACGAAGAACGATACGCTACCGTCGGGCAGGTCGAACTCCGCGCTGGGCGGGAACGTGCCCACGGCCATGCACACGACCTGCCACGCGCGCACGCACGAGTCGGGCTTGGGGTTCTCCGTGATGTGCTTGCACAGCTGCAGGTAGCACTCGTCCACGAGCTCCCGGTTGTCGAGCGCCTTCTGCAGCTCGCCTCGACCCTCCTCACCGCCTAAGTGGGCGTTCGGACGCGCCGGCGCCGGAGCAGCGGCGACGCCGCCGGTGGTGTCCCCGGTCTCGGCAGTGGTGGTGGCGCGATCACCAGCGCGACGGCGCCCGTCGCGGCGGCCGTATCCGCGTCGCTGGAGAAGCCGAGGTTAACGAAGGTGGCGATGTCGCCAGCTGCAGCAATCGACGTGCCGCCCACTACCAGCGCGGCTACCAGTAGCCGCCGGAACATGCCACGTTTTCTCGTCACGCGCGTGTCGCCCTCGCCCATGGGTTACCTACAGTATCGAACAGCGAGGGGCCGAACCTGACTGTTTCCTGCAGCGCGCGTGTAGCGAGCTACAGCAGCAGATACGCGGCTACCAGACCGGTTCCGGTGGGCAGCAGCAGGTTGTCGAAGTCGCGAGTGGGCGCGGCCTCGAGTACCGCAGCGGTGGCGGCGATAACGGCGGCGTAGACGGCGTTGCCGGTGATCGGAAGGGCGAAGAAGAACACAGCCACCGCGCATGCCAGGGAACCGACCACGCTCTTGCCGCCGGTGAAGGGAAGCTTGCGCCGGCCAAACGCGGTACCCACCACACTGGCGGCGCTGTCGCCGAACGCCAAGGCGTAGATCGCCACCGTCGCGGCGGGCTCCGGGTAGAGCTGCAGCGCCAAAAGGGCACCCACACCGAGCGTTACCGGCCCGAGCACGAAGTGATCGCGCTCGCGTGTCCGCGAGGCCAGAACCGTCAATCGCGAGATGCCGGGAACCGCTGCCCCCGCCTGCCGCGCGTACTCAGCGGCCACGTACAGCGCGATGCCGAGGAACAACAGTGCCTGCGTCAGTGGGCGACTGATTGCCGCCAGGGTCGGCACCAACGCTACACTGACGTGGATGGCCTTGCGGAACAGCTCGGTCTGCAGCGTGCTCAACGTCGCCTGGCGACGCGCGCGGGCACTAGCGGCAGTAACCGGAGCAACGATATCCGCGGCCATCACGCCCACCCATCCAAGAACCATGCCAACTCCATCGCCTTCGACTAGTCGCGTAAGTCGAGTACCGTAAGGTACTTGTACAACGGCGTCCGAGATGCGTGGGGTAGAGCTCGGGAAGCGTGCACTTTATCAGACGGTTCGTCAGCCTCGGTGAATAGTGGGCAGCGTCCGGTACAGCGATTTGCCCCGAAGCGGCGCAGAATGGTAGAAAAGGCGCACGGGCGATTAACTCAGCGGTAGAGTGCTACCTTCACACGGTAGAAGTCACTGGTTCGATCCCAGTATCGCCCAACACTCCCTTCTCGCTATCGCTTCCTCAGCCGGCTGCGCACCCGGCGAGCGCCAGCGGATGTTGCGGCCTGCGGGCCGCTGGCGACCTCCGACGGTGCCCCCCGCTTTGCCAGCGCGTTGAACAGCAGCAGTCCGCCTATTCCCGCCAGGATCATGACCGCGCTGAGTATCTGGCCAGTGGTGAAATGCAGCCAGGAGAAGCCACCACCTGCTAGCTGATCTCCGAGGGCGATCGGGAAGTCGAGGCCACGATCCGGCTGGCGGATGTACTCGACCAGGAACCGGGCAAGGCCGTAGCCGATGAGATAGCAGCTCAGCAGGAAGCCGGGAAAGGGGCTGCGCTTGCGGAGCAGAAACCACAGGATGACCCAAAGGAACACGCCCTCGAAGAACGCTTCGAAGAGCTGCGACGGATAGCGCGGCAAATTGATCGTCTCCACACCCTCGGCAATCTCGACGCCGGCGCTCTCCGCCATCTCGCGCACCCACTCGAGACGCGTCGACTGGCCATCGCCGTTGCGGAGCGCCTGGGGAAAGAGCATGCCGATTGGCGACGCGGTAACGCGACCGTACAGCTCGCCGTTGATGAAGTTGCCGAGGCGACCGAAAGTGTATCCCAGCGGTGCACTGACTGCGATCAGATCGGCGACTTTCCATGCCGCCAGCTTCTTGCGTCGGCTATACAGCGCCACTGCCACGATCGCGCCAACCAGGCCGCCATGGTAGGACATGCCCTGGAGTCCGGTGAACTGCAGCCCGCCGTCGGCGGAGCGCTGGAACGGCACGATGATCTGCAACGGGTTGCGCAGATAGTGCCCGGTAGGATCGTAGATCAGCACCGAGAACAGCCGCCCACCCACCAGAACGCCGACGATGCCCCAGAAGAAGAGGTTAAGCACCGTGTCGCGGTCGGTATCGAGCTCCCCCTCCTTCACCGCCAGCTGCAGGAACAGACGATAGGTGATCGCGAACGCCACTAGATACATCACCCCATACCAGCGGATCGGCAGGCCGGGGATGATCTCGGGGCGCAGCCATTCGGGGAAAGTGAGGTAGCCGATCATTCTGCGCGCTCCTCTGCCGTCGCGACCTCTGCTGCCTCCGCCGCCACCTGTGCGTCGGTGGGGGTGTCATCTGATTCCCCGCGCTCGGTCAGCGGCCGTTCTTCGATCTGGCCGAGTTTCTCGTTGAATCTGATGATCACCCGCTGCTTCTCCGTCTTGATGTCGTAGTACCGTCCATGGCTCTCGAACACGACCCCGGGAAACACGGTTCCGCTCACCACGATCTCCGAGGGCGTGTGCTCCTCGAGTGACTCACGCAGCGTAAATAGGCGAAACGATTTGGCCTCGATCGCCTTGAGCAACCTCACCTTCTCGGCGTGCAGCTCGTCCCTCTCCGCCGACCGCACGCCGGCTCGCTCCGCGCGGGTGATGGCGCTGGCCACCTACTGGCTCCTCTCTTTCAGACGTGCCAACTCCGCCTCCTCTTTCTCGATGCGGTCGGCAACCAGGTAGTTCTGGCCGAAGGAAACCTCGGTACGAACGCCGCGCTCCGAGCCGAGGTTACGCACCACCATACCCTCTCTGGCACGGACGTCGCCGCCGACGAAGTCGCCCTTGCTGGGGTCGAGCAGCACCTTGCCGTTCGACTTCACCGAACAGCGCAGGCAGGAGCTACGCAGGCGCACGGCGCCAACGCTCATCAGCAGAGCCTGCTCGGCGAACTGGGCGTGAATCTCGCTGCGGGCGCGGAGCACTGCCTTGCCGCCGCCAATCACCCCCTGCCCCACCATGATGCTGGCCCCGGACGACACCAACGCGCGATCGACCACACCGGAGATATCCACATCCGCGTCGGAGAGGACGCTATAGCCAGGCTGCACGCTGTCTTTGATCTGCACCGCTCCGACGAAACGGACGTTGCCGGACCCCGTCCCGACGTCGTCGGCGACGATCAGGATCTCCTCCACGGATAGCGTGTTGCCTTCGGTATCGAGCTTGCCGGCCTTGGTGGCCACGAAGGTGACGGGGTCGTCCCCCTGGGACTCGGTTCGCTGCACATTCTGGCCGGCTTCGATCTGCAGCGGCGCGGCGTCGCGCGCCGCCACCGTCTCCCCGAGCACGTTGGTGCCGGCTACCGGCTGCACCGCAGGCGGATACAGCTCCGCGATCACCTCGCCTGCCTTCACGGTGGTGTACAGGTCCTGCTGCTTGTGGTCCGCGCTGCCGTCGGCACGCAGGGTGGCGCGCTGACCAGTGGCAACCGCCACCCGGTACTCGATCCGCCCGCCATCGCCATCCACCGGCGGCGTCGCTCTGGCCACCACCAGGCGGTCGCTGGAACGCCCCTCTCGCTGCGCGTCCAGGGCCTGCAGCACCGCATCCGGATCGATGCCGTGGGTGACGCCAGCCTCGGCGAGCTCGGCGTTGATAAGGTCGGCATCGATATCCGTGCCGACGCCCATCCGCGGCAGCAGCGTCAGGTAGGCCTCCATCTCGTCGCCACTCACCTCGACCGCGATGCGCGCGTCGCGCATCGCCCGTACCCGCAGCCGCACCAGCGTCGTCGGATACGCCGCTCGCCATCTCCAGCACCCCGTCCTCGAGAGCAATGAAGTCGTTGCCGCGCCGATTGACGTTGTCGAGCACCTCCACCTGCGGCTCGCGGCTTCCCGCGAAGGGCGTCGGCAGCGTCGCCATCGGCAAAGGGGTGCACCCATTCGACGTCACCGTCGACGCCCACCTCGTCCGGCTTCCCCTCACAGAGGGGTAGCTCGGTCAGCTCCAGCGCGTCGCCGCGGTACCACGCCAGCACCCCTTCGCGAATACGGGCCTTGTCGAGCGAGGCAAAGCCCTTGGCGACGATGGCGGCGCTGATGTCCTCCAGGGCGACGCCGCGACCGCCACCGGTGGGCTTGCGCGCGCACAGGGTGGCGAACATGCGGTCTTCGCTTACGTCGACGCTGAACGACCCGTCGGTGGTGCGCACTATCGCCGCGCTGGCGGCGCCCTCGGCGAGCGCGGTAATCGCGGCGTCCAGTAGCTCGGGCTCGTCTAGCTCGACGCCGTCGCGGGCCAGCAGGCTGACGATCTCGTCCCGATCCCAGGTGGCACCATCGGCCTGGGACTCGAGGAATAGGTGGGTCTCATCGCCGACGCGGTCGACCCGTAGTTGTCCGGTTAGGGTAGCCATGCGGGCGACCCCTGGCCGGCGTGGATGCGGGACGTGGCGATCACGGTATTGCCGCCATTCAGCTGGCCATTCCCCAGCGGCGCTGGCCGCTAGTGACGAGTCTCGGCGTCGCTGCCGGGAGGCGCAGCGGAGCCCTCCTGCAAGGATAGCAAAACCGAAATCGAGATCAAGTCGAGCACTGCGACCGCCGCGAACAGCACCGCCGTGGCGATCCCAAGTCGCTGCGGCTGGCTGACCCGTGCAACCACGGCGGCCAAAAGGACGAAAATGCCGACAAACTTCACGAGGCGAAGTACATTGAGCAAGGTGACGTCGGACGGCCCCCGGTCGAGCCATCTCAGGGCGAGGATTGCGGTGGGTACCGTCAGGTTTGCCACGCCGAAGGCGAGGATGACCAGGTGACGGGCGGTTGCGGCAACCGGCGACGCCAAGGACGTTACCTCGATGACCAGCCAATAGAAGGCCGCCATTCGCAGACACTCCGCGGTAACGGCGCCTACTATCGGGATTCGGCGCACACCGAGGCTGGAGGCTGTTGGACGAGAACGCATAGGACGCGGCCAACCCAGGGCGTCGGCACGCGGTAATCGTAGTGGAGCAGATGCACGAGAAAGAAGTAACCGCGCCGCGGCGGCGCGAGCGTTGGTTCTGGCCGACGTTGAGCGTCGCACTTGGGGTAGTAGTGCTGCTGCTGGCGTTCTCGCCCGGCGTGCTCGCCCTTACCCGCGAGCAAGAAGCACAGCGGCTCGCCACGGTGTTCGCGGAGGTCTACCAGTACGTCCGCAGCAACTACGTCGACGAGGAGCAGGCCGACCCGCAGCTGCTCATCGAGGGCGCGCTGCAGGGGATGTTCGACGCCCTGGGCGATCCCTATTCGGCCTACATCCCGGCCGAGGATATGGGCGAGCTCAACGACCTCACCGTCGGCGAGTTTGGTGGCGTCGGGCTGCTGATCTCGGCCGGCGATTCCGGTGTCGAGGTGGTTGCCCCAATCGAAGGCCACCCCGCGTATCGGGCCGGGGTGCAGGCCGGCGACGTCATCGTCGAGGTGGACGGTGAGGACGCCGTCGAGCTCAGCGTCAACGAGATGATGCAGTTGCTGCGCGGAGAACCGGGCACCGATGTTGCCGTCACCTTCCTCCGCGACGACGCGATTCGGCTGGAGGTGATCATCGAGCGCGCGCTCATCGAGGTGCCGACGGTGAAGTTCGCCTCCATCCAGGAGCCCGGCCTGGCCGCCGATATCGGCTATCTGCGCATCACGCAGTTCACCCGCCGCACTCCCGAGCGGGTCAGCGACGCGCTCGCCGATCGTGGCTACAGCTCCCTAATCGTCGACCTGCGCAGTAACCCCGGTGGACTGCTGTCCGCGGTGGTGAACGTCTCCAACTACTTCCTGGACTCCGGCTCGATAGTCTCCACCAGGTCGCGGGTACGGAGCGAGAATCAGGTCCACTACGCCTCCCGGCGCACCACCATCGTGCCGCGCGAAGTGCCGCTGGTGGTGCTGGTAGATCGCGGCTCCGCCTCCGCTTCCGAGATATTTGCCGGAGCCATGCGCGACACCGGCCGCGGCTATCTGATCGGTGAGCGCACCTACGGCAAGGGATCGGTGCAGCAGGTACGCCATTTCGGTGACGATGCGGTCAAGGTCACCACCTCGCGGTACTTCACTCCCAACGGCTCGAGCATCGAGTCGGTAGGTGTGATTCCGGACCTGGAGATGACACTGCCGGAGCTGAGCGAGCAGGAGCAGGAGACCGTCGAGGAGCTATTTGCCGACGGGCGTCTGCGCCAGTTCGCCCGCTCCGCGGTGAACGCCGCCGGTGGCGAGCCCCCAGCCGCGGAGGCAGTTGCCGAGTTCGTCGACGGCCTGCTCGCCGAAGGAGTAGCGCTGTCTCGCGAGCATCTGCTGCGGTTGGTAGCCGAGCAGGTGCGACGCAGCCTTCCCTCGCCGCCGGCCTACGACCTCGACCACGACGTGGTGCTGCAAGAGGCGGTGCGGCTGCTGGCCGAGGGCCTGGTGGCCGCGCCGCGCACCGGCACGGCAGCGCGGCTGCCGCAGCCGGATGAACCGGTGGTGCGCGAGCCAGTGCGGAGGCGGTAGCTCTCTGGGCGTGCGGTACCGCCCGACACACGGACGATGTGCCACGCGGAGGAGGTGGTAGTGCGCCACCTGCTGCTGCCCGGTTCGCTCCAGGATGGACAGACCGTCCAGCTGACCGGTGATCTGTACCACTACATGGCACGGGTGCGCCGTGCACAGGTGGG
>CAJWOB010000130.1 GCA_913043885.1 uncultured Spirochaetaceae bacterium
CTGATGCTCCACCACCCGCTCTATCGGCGGCGCAGCGATGATGTTCCGCAAGCGCAGCGCAATCTCACGGACTTCTGTCTGGAGAACGTAGCGCCGCTGTCCGATAGATCGGTGGTCGAGGTCGGCTGTGGCAACGGGATGCAGGCTCTCTACATCTGGGAGCGGCACAGGCCTGCCGCCATCGTCGGCGTCGATCTCGATGGCTCGTTGATCGCCCGCGCTCAACAGCTCTCGCGGGCACTCGGCGCCGATGGCGCTTCGTTCGTCGTCGGCGACGCGCAGAATCTGTCAGACCTCGCTGACGACTCGTTCGACGTGCTCATCAACGTCCAGAGCGCCTTTCACTACCCCCGCATCGAACAATTCTTCGCCGAGATCCGCCGGGTAGTGAAGCCGGGGGGCTCTTTCGTAATCGCCGACATCCTGTCCAACGGCAAGCCACGCAACATGTTGATGCGCTGGCTCGATCGGCGGACCAATCACATCTACCGCGACCACGGCTGGTACCGTGACGAATTGGCACGAGCCGGCCTGCAGGTGGACCGCGATGCAGACGTGACGCACGAGGTGATCCGCGGCTTCGATCACGCGCGACGCTTATTGCGGCGCCATCGGCACGCGGACCGGGGCGGGCACGTGGTAGCCAGACTGGTCGCGCTGGTGCTGATCGTGCGGAGCCGCTACTACATGCGCCGCTCCTGCCAGTACTACGTCTTCGCCGGTCGCGTGTAGGGAGCGGGCCACGGCCGGTTGCGCGGCCTCGCCGATCGCCGGCGGTAGCAAGATCGGGCCGAGCGAGCCGAAGCTGGCGGAGCGCGACGGATGCGGGCAGTTCCACTACCATCGCCAGCGATGCCCCGGGTAGATGCGCTAGTGACCGGTGCCACCGGTCTCATTGGTGCCCATGTGGTGGAGCAGCTGGTCGCAGCGGGAAAGTCGGTCCGCTGCATGCTGCGCGCCAGCAGCGATACCACCGCGTTGCGCCGTACTGCGCCTGAGGCAGAACTGGTGGAAGCCGATCTGAGCGCCGCCGGCAGCTCGAGCGCTCACCTGGCCGACGCGGTGTCGGGGGCGCGCGTGGTGCTGCACATTGCAGGGCACCTGCACGTTGGTTCGCCGTTGAACAGCGACGAGACCGACGAGCAATACGATCTGAATGTCGACTCGACCCGCCGACTGCTGGCGGCGAGCCGCGACGCAGGAGTAGAGCGGTTTGTGTATGCCAGCTCCGTTGCGGTGTACGACCCGGAGGCGGAGTCGCCGATCGCAGAGGATGGCCCGGCGATTCCTCGGTCCGCCTACGGCCGGTCCAAGCTCGCCGCAGAGCAGCTCGTATTCGAACACCACCGAGAGGGGCTGCCGGGCACCGTGGTCCGCCCCGCCATCGTCTACGGCGCCGGCGACCGCCACTTCCTTCCGGCGGTCCGGCGCGTTGCGCGGCTGCCGCTGCTGACGCTACCTGCCGGAGGCCGCAACGTGGTGGATGTGGCCGCCGCCCCGGACGTTGCCGCGGTCTTGATCGCCGCCGCGGACGCATCGGTCGCCGCCGGGCGGGTCTACAACGCGGCGTCCGGGCACCCGACCTCGCTCCGAGAGCTCCTCCAGGCACTCCACGACGTCGAAGGGACGCCGATGCCCCGCATTGTCCCCGCCCCCGCTGTGCTGGTGCGGCTCACCGCACCCATCGCGCGGCGGCTGTTGGCCAATGCCGCGCCGGGTATGGAAGGAATCGTGGGCTCGATCGCGACGCGGTACGGGCGGCGCGACGTCTTCTACGACATGGGGCGCACGGCACAGGAGCTGGGCGTGCGGCCGCAGCACACCTTCCGTTCGGGGTTACTAGCCGCCCGAGGCACGCAGCCTGTCGACGGCTAGGCGTCCTCGATGTCCGCAGTAACGCGGATCTCCACGCTGTCGCGGAGCGCCGCCATGGCAGGACCGTGCTCCTTCATGTGCGGCGCCTGTAGATGCGCCGACAGATGCGCCAGCGACTCCCATTCCTCCAGCAGCGTCACCCGGTGCGGCTCGACCGGCTCCTGAATCTCTATCGGTGAGTCCGTTTCGAGCGTGTATCGGTAGCGCCGGCAGCCCTCTTCGGCCTCCACCAGAGGGGCGAGCTGGCGCGCCAACTGCAGGTACTGGTCGAGCGAGCCGGGCTGGATAATCGAGGTGACGATTACGTGTATCACCGCAACAGGGTGGGGTGGCGGGCCACGCTCGCCAAGTCGAGCACGGCCCGCGCTGGGTCAGCTCACCTCGTATCGGATAACCGGTTTGAGGTGATAGGAGCCGTTGCCGTGCTCGACCACTGCCCGCTCGGGGTCGAACAGCACGCTGATCTGCAGGTGCTCGCCCGGCTCCACGTCGAACGCGGCCTGTGCCTGCGCCCCGCTCTGCTCCGGTGTGGCGATCTCGGCCTCGGCCCGGCCGACTGCCGCATCCGCGGCGTCCGCTTCCGCCTGCGATAGCGCCAGCGACTGGCGGAGCTGGTCGCGCTCGATCTCCGCGAGCCGGCGCGAGCTGCGTTCGTTGGCAAGCAGGTCGGTGAGCTGGGACGACTCGGTCACCGAGCTCTCCAGCCGCGTTGCCGACTGCAACACACCATCGGCAGACGTCTGGCCCGTCGGCTCGCCCGGGAGCGTCAGCGCCAGCAGCGCGTCGGTGTATCGCTCGATCGCAGCCAGCTGATTGCCGGATTGGTTGGCGCGCTGGGCGTCGGCGATGGCGACCGTGGCGAGGGCACGCTGTCGATCTCGCTGTGAATCCTCCAGCCCCTGAATGCTCTGCTGTGCGTCCAACAGCTCCGGCACCAGTGCGAGGGCGGCGACGAAGGCGGCGCTGGCGGCGTCGAGGTCGAGCCGTGCCACCGCGCTCTCCATCGGCTCCAGCGCTGTCTGTACCTCGGCGATGAGCGAGGTAAGCGCGTCGGGGTTCTGCTCGTCGCTTGCATCTGCTTCAGGGACGGGGGCGACCTCGACGCCTTGGCCCCCTTGGCGGGCTACAATCGCGTCGCGGATAGCCGACACGACGAAGAGCTCCGCAGCGCTGCGGCGGCTGGCATCGCTGACGGTGGTGAGATACGCCTCGCTGACGGCCAGGTCTGCGACCGGCTGCAGCGCCTGTAGCGCGCCGTCCCAATCCTCCAGCCGGTACAGGCGGGAGGTGCGGTCGTAGGCGGCGGTTATCTGCGACAGGACCAGGGAGCGCTGCTCGCCAAGGTCTTGGGCGGACTGAAACTGCTGCTCTGCGTCCGAACGCGCCTGCTCCAGCTCCTGCAGCTGCGCCGCCAGCTCGGCGGCCGAGGCCTCGGCCTGCTCGTCCAGCTGACGCCGCAGGTCGTCGCTGGCGGTCTGCGCCGTCTCCAGATCGGCGAGGTACTGGGCCTGGAGCTGGTCCAGCTCCGCCGCGCTCGCTGCAGCCTGCTGGTCGGAGAGGTCGCGGGCCAGAGCCAGCTCCTCTTCCAGCTGGGCATTGCGCCGCTCGCTGAAGCGTGCCAGCGCGTCGGCCTGCGCCTGAGCCGACAGCCCCTCCTGGGCAAGCCGCTGCCGCTCCGTCTCGAGGGCGGTATCTAGCTCGGCGCGCAGCTGTTCCTCCCGCAGCGCCAGCGTCTGGTCCTGCTGGGCGAGGATGCGCTCGCGATCGGCCTGAATACTCGCTACGCGGCTCTGTATGTCCGCGATCTCCTGGTCCTTTCCCACCAGCTCGCGCTCTGCGTCACGGCGGATCTGGGCGAGGATCTGACTCTCCACGGTCTCCGCAGTGCTGCGGCTGGCGACTGCCTGCTCCTGGCGGTCGGTGAAGAGCAGGAAGAGGAGGCCGATCGCAAGCGCGCCGATGACCAGCAGGCCCGCGTTGAAGAACAGGGGTAGGGCGATTCCGCGCCGCTCGGGGGCAAACTTTGCCATCGCCTCTTCGACGTCGAGGCCGCTGCTGGCGAGCGCTTCGTCTATGGCCGCTTCTATCTCCGCCGCCCGCCGCTGCTCGGCCGATGTGGGCGTGGCGGGGGATTCCGGCGTCGAGACGCCAGCGTTGTCGCGGGGCTGAATGTCGTTGGCAGAGTCGGACATTTTCGGGGCGAGCGTGGCCCCGAAACAGTGTGGGCGCGGCCCGGTGCCGGCGCCAACAAACGAGTCATCTGCAGCACGAAGTGCGATTGCGCCCAGGCGCTGGCCACTGTGCTCCAGGAAGCTGGAGCGTGTACCGCGACCTCGGCCGCGAGCGGCACCGCGAGGCGTTGGAGTCGGCGGCCGTGCGGCGGCTGCTCGGACTACTCCGGCGCCTGCGGGGGGAAGACCAGCAGGCTGAGCAGCAGACCAGTAGCGGCGCCGGCGGCGACGGCGCCCGTCGTGGTATGCACGCTCCACCAGATGCGGTCGGTGGCCATCAGGGTCAGCACGTAGAGAAGATAGAAGACCAGCGGCACGCCGGTCGCGAACAGCCGACTTGCCCAGATGCGGGCGGCGGTTGGTCGCAGCCAACGGTAGAGGAGCTCCGCGACGGCGCCGGCGACGATGACGGCGGGCCCGAAGCGGTACTGGTCGTCCATCACCAGGATGGCCAGTCCGGTGCCGGTCAGTAGTACCGTCATGGTGCCGAGGGGAAGCGCCATCCCCCAGCGGCGAATCGCCAGCAGGATGATCCCCATCAGCAGCGCGGACTGCAGCATCACCGAGACCACACCGAGCACCTGCGCATCCGAGCGACCGTGGAAGTGGCCATCGTGCGTCTCGACCACCTCGCTTACCCCGATCGGGTTGGTGAGCGGGTGGGCTATCTGCGAAATCAGCACCAGGGTGGCCAGGGTGACGAACAACGACAGGACCAGCGGCAGCTGGGTGCGCCAGCTGCCGACGGCGTCTGGGGGGCGCTCCGTTCGATCGGCGCGCTGCCACGCCGCCCGCATCGGGCCGGACACCAGCAGCACGGTGGCCAGATCCAGGAGTTGATGCGTGGCGCTCAGCGCCCCTTCTACTCCTACCTCGATCCCGAACAGCTCGTGCCAGAACGCGTCGCCGACCCCGCCGACGAAGAACAGCCCCAGGCCGATCATCGACAGCCCGTAGCCGCGCGGTACCGCGGTCCGCCAGGCGAAGCCGCGGCGAAGATTGCCGACGAAACTGGAAAGGAGCACGGCGGCCGCAGCGAGAAACCCGGTGTAGAGGACGGCGTGCCACGGCGTGAAGAACGTCTCCAGCTCCGGCACGTGATTGTGGACCCAGGAGTCCAGGTAGGCGCCGGCGATAAGCCAGCAGCAGGCAAGCGCGAACGCGAGCGAGAGGCGAGCGGTCTCGTCAGGGTAGCGCGGATTCTGATCGTCCACGCGACGATGGTGGGGCAGTTCCCCAGCCACGTCGAGCCGGCTGCGCCGAGGCGGTCGCCCGAAGGCGGTCGGCCTCGCCCGCGGCAAGGACGCCGCTAGTGGTACGCTGCGATTACTATGGAAGAAGGCAGCAACGGCACCCCCCTCCCGACCGCGATCCTCGGGTGCACCGGGCTGGAGGTGACGCGCCTGGGCTTCGGCACCGCCCTCGCCGCGCCCCACAAGCTGCACTGGAACGACGAGTCGGCGGCGGAGCTGCACCGCGAGGTGCTGGAGGCGGGCATCAACTTCGTGGACACCGCCTACGACTACATCGATGCCGAGCGCCGTATCGGCGAGCTGATGCACGATCACTACGATCGGCTCGTGGTCGCCACCAAGTGCGGATGTACCGACACGCGTCCCACCGTCAACGCCTCCGACCACGTGTGGACCCGCGACAATCTGTTTCGCGGTCTGGAGGGAAGCCTGGCCCGGCTGCAGCGCGACAGCGTCGACATCATGCAGCTACACAACCCGACGGTTGCAGAGTGCGAGGGTGGCGGGCTGGTCGACGCCCTGGAGGGGATGCGGCGCAGCGGAGCGGTCCGCTTCATCGGCGTGTCGACCACGTTGCCGGACCTGCCCACCTACCTGAGCTGGGGCGTGTTCGACACCATGCAGATTCCCTATTCGGCGCTGGAGCGGGAGCACGAGGAGTGGATCGAGACGGCGGCCGCGGCCGGGGTCGGCATCATCATCCGCGGCGGAATTGCCCGTGGGGAGCCCGACGTCGAGGACGAGCAGCAAAAGCCGGCGGCGCGGGACCAGTGGGCGCTGTTCGAGCGCGCCGGCCTGGACGAGCTGCGCGCGGAGGGCGAGAGCAGGTCCGCCTTCGTCTTCCGCTACACCCTGAGCCATCCCGCCGTCCACACGATCATCGTCGGCACCACCCGGGTCGCTCACCTGCACGAGAACGTAGCGGCGACGCGGCGGGGCCCGTTACCGCCCGACGTGTACGCCGAGGCCAAGCAGCGACTGGCAGGGGCGGGCGAGCGACCAGCGCCGGCCAGCTGAGGGCGCGCGTGGCATGACCGGGGGCAGTCGGCTGCAGCGGGGCACGCTCGAATGGACCGGCGAGCACTGGATCAGCATGTTGCGGACTGACCACGGCACCGACAGCGCGGTGGTGAGCCATTACTCGCTGCGGATCAGCCCCGCGGGGGAGGGCAACGTCGCCGTGGTTCGCGTTGGTGGAGAGGATGGCCTGCACGCGGTGTGCACCGACAACGCCGACCTGCTCGACTGGGCGCTGCCGCGCCTGTTCGGCGGATATGCCTACTGGCATGCAGAGCTGCCGGTGGCCGAGAGCACCTTCAGCCGCTGGGGAGACGCCACCCGCGAGGCGGGCTGGCGGATAGACACCGTGGCGGGGCGCAGAGTTGTGACCGGTTGGACGGTCGCCGCGCCGCCGGAGGTGTTGAACACGCCGTGGCGAGACGATCAGGAGGTGTTCTCGATTCTCTACTTCACCGACCAGGCGAGCGTCGAGCTGGATGGTGTGGCGATCGCCGGCAGCCCCTATCCCCGGGATATCTGGCAGGACGCGCTCGGCGGCAAGCGCAGCTCGTGCGTGTTCGCGCCGTCTGAGTCCTTCTTTACGGTCTGATGAGCCATACCCCGCTGCACGTCATCGAGGTCCGTGGCGACAGCCGGCAGCGGGGTGTGCAGCACGGCGAGCAGCTGCGCGAGCGTGTGCTCCTGCACCACCACCGGGAAGGTGGGCGGCGCCACCACGTCGGCGTAGCCGGCCGCACGCGCGGCCTCGGCCT
>CAJWOB010000131.1 GCA_913043885.1 uncultured Spirochaetaceae bacterium
AAGCGGTGGTGCTGGAAAACCATCCGGAAGCACCATGCAAGCCAACGATCAAGCTCATCCGGCGAGACGAACCCCCGACGTC
Organism: uncultured Spirochaetaceae bacterium; assembly: GCA_913043885.1. Taxonomy (GTDB): domain Bacteria; phylum Spirochaetota; class Spirochaetia; order SZUA-6; family Bin103; genus Bin103. The sequence goes on from CAJWOB010000131.1 coordinate 83, forward strand.
CTTGGGCGCAGCCCGTCTGATCGATCTGCGCCTCAGTCCCAATCTGAAAATCGTCGAGGTGGATGGCGTCCCCGTGAGCAATATCGCTGACCTGTTCAGTTCGTTGGAGGACAACAAGCCCGGCGAGACGGTGCAGGTGGTCTACTTTCGAGGCGGCAGTCGCCGCACCGCTTCCATTACCCTCAGCGAGCGCTCGCCGCAGATTCGGGACTTCTTCTCGTGACCCGCGCTCCGGCCGAGAATGGAGACGCTACCAAGGTCGCCGATCGCGGCTTCCATGTCGTGGCAGACTTCGCGCCGGCCGGCGATCAGGAGGCGGCAATCGACGCGCTGGCCCGCGGCGTGCTGGCCGGACACCGGCGGCAGACCCTGAAAGGGGTTACCGGGTCGGGCAAGACCTTCTCGATGGCGAAGATCATCGAGCAGGTGCAGCTGCCAACACTGGTCATCTCTCACAACAAGACGCTAGCTGCCCAGCTCTACCGCGAGTTCAAGAGCTTCCTGCCCGACAACGCGGTCGAGTACTTCGTCTCCTACTACGACTACTACCAGCCGGAGGCCTACGTCGCCAGCCGCGATCTCTACATCGAGAAGGACGCCTCCATCAATGACGAGGTAGAGCGGCTGCGACTCGGCGCCACCACCGCCTTGGTGGAGCGCCGCGACGTGGTGGTGGTGGCCACCGTGTCCTGCATCTACGGACTCGGCAGCCCCGACGACTACCGGCAGATGCGGCTCGAGGTCGAGGTAGGGCGCGAGGTGGACATGCGGCAGCTGATGCGCCGGCTGGTCTCGCTGCAGTACACTCGCAACGATGCGCTGCTGATACGCGCCGGCTTCCGGCGTCGCGGCGATGTGCTCGAGGTGTTGCCGCCACATGCCAAGGAGGCACTGCGCATCGAGTTCTTCGGCGACGAGGTGGAGCGAATACGGCGCATCGATCCTCTCACCGGCGACACGCTCGCCGAGCTGTCGTTCTGCGCGGTGTACCCGGCGAAGCACTTCGTGACCCCGGAGGAGCGGCTCACCACCGCGATGGAGACCATCAAGAGCGAGCTCGACGAGCGGCATCGTGCCCTCACCGATGCCGGCAGGCTGGTGGAGGCACAGCGGCTCAAGACGCGCACCGACTACGACATCGAGATGCTCACCGAGATGGGCTACTGCAGCGGCATCGAGAACTACTCACGGCATCTGAGCGGCCGCAGCGATGGAGAGCGCCCGGCGGTGCTGCTCGACTTCTTTCCCGACGACTTCCTCATGTTCATCGACGAGAGTCACGCCACCGTGCCGCAGGTGCACGCCATGTACGAGGGCGACCGCTCCCGCAAGGAGGCGCTGGTCGAGCACGGCTTCCGCCTGCCATCGGCCCTCGACAATCGGCCACTTCGATTCGAGGAGTTCGAGCAGCTGCTCAACCGTATCGTGTACGTCTCCGCCACGCCATCGCCTGCCGACCTGCAGCAGTCGGAACAGGTGGTGGAGCAGGTAATCCGCCCCACCGGCCTGGTCGACCCCGAGATAGAGGTGCGCAGCAGCGCCGGTCAGATCGACGACCTCTATGGCGAGATTCGCGGCCGCATCCAGCGTGGCGAGCGCACTCTGGTCACTACCCTGACCAAACGGATGGCCGAGGACCTCGCGGACTATCTGGCCGATATCGGCGTGCGCTGTCGCTACCTCCACTCCGAGGTGGACACCTTCGAACGGGTGGAGATCCTCCGCGATCTACGGGCCGGCGAATTCGACGTCCTGGTTGGTGTTAACCTGCTGCGAGAGGGTCTCGACCTGCCCGAGGTGTCGCTCGTCGCCATCCTCGACGCGGACAAGATCGGCTTCCTGCGCTCCACCACGTCGCTGGTGCAGATCATTGGCCGCGCCGCCCGCCACCTGAATGGCAGGGTGATCATGTACGCCGACCACACCTCCGACTCGATGCGCGAGGCTATCGCCGAGACCGAGCGTCGGCGACAGATACAGACGACGTACAACGAGCAGCACGGCATCACCCCGAAGTCGATCGTCAAGGCGGTGCAGGACCTCCTGGTGCGCAAGGCGGACGAGAAGCGCAGCGCCGAGAAGCTCGATATCGAGGTGTTGAAGAGTCGTTACAACGTCCTGGTGCCGGCGGAGCGCAAGCAGCTGATGCGTGAGCTGGAGAAGGAGATGCTGGAGCTGGCCAAGGACCTCGAGTACGAGCGAGCGGCAATCGTCCGCGACGAGATAACCAAGCTGCAGGAGCTGGATGGCGACGGTGGCGGCTAGTAGCCGGACGGCTAGGGGCCGGATGCGCCTGACGGTGGCCGCAAAGGCACTGGCCGCGGCGGCGCTGGCTACCGCGGCGCTGACCGGCTGCGGGCAACGCCCGGTGGCGGAGGAGATCGTCCTGCCGCCCACCAGCGAGCTGACTACCGGGCAGCAGTGGGGGGTGGTGCGCTCGGAGTTCCTGCGTCTGCGAGCCGACGCCACCCTTCGTGGCGAGGTGCTCGCCTATCTGCGGCGCGGCGAGATTATCGAGGTGATGGGGCGGGGCGATTCGCCGCAGGAGATCGAAGGGGAATCCGAGTACTGGTACCAGGTGAGCTACGAAGGGGTGCGGGGATGGGCATTCGGCGCGTATATCGGCGTCGCCGAGTCGCGCTCAGCCGCTGCGGCACTGGTCGACATCGGTGGTAACGGTGACTGAATGCCACGCGCCGGCGAGGTAACCTGACCATCGACCGCTTGCTGGCTCTGCTGCCGTGGGTGGCGCCGCCGCTCCTTGGCGCCCTCATTGGTTTCCTGACCAACGCGCTGGCCATCCGCATGCTGTTTCGCCCCCTGCGCGAGGTGCGGGTGCTGGGGGTGCGACTGCCGCTGACACCGGGGGTGATCCCCCGGCGGCGGCACGAGCTGTCGCACAGCATCGGACGCATGGTCAGCGAGCAGCTGCTGTCCCCCGAATCGATCGGCGCACGGCTGCAGAGCCCCGACGTGGTGGCGGCACTGGCCGGACAGGTGGGCGAGCTGCGTCGCAGCCTGATGCAGCGGCGCTTGCGAGACCTGCTTCCCAGCGGTGGCGGGGATCCGGCAGTCACGGATGCCGCCGCCGCGGACGGCACCGGCGCCACCGCCTGGGCGCCGGGCCCGCAGCCACGCATCGGCGAGCTGCTGCGCCCGGTGCTCGGTGGGCTGCTGGCACGCCTGATTGGCTCGCGTGGTTTCATGAATGGCGTGCGGCGTGCGGTGGCCGGCGTGGTAAGCGCGATAGGTCAGCGCCGATTGGCGGAAGTCGCGACTCCTGAGCGCGTTGCCGATTTGGTGGCGGAGCGGCTATTGCCGCTGCTGGCGACCGCGGAGGTCCGCCAGCGGGTGACGGTTGCGCTGCGCGGTTGGAGCTCGGGGAGCGGCGGATCGACGCTCGGGGGATGGCGCGAGGTGCTCAGCGGTCCCGGCGTCCCTGAGGCAGCTGGCGAGGCGCTACGGGCGGTGCTCCCCGGCCTGACCGAGCGCGCGTTCAGCTGGTTGCGGCAGCCGGAGATACGCGCGGAGCTTGCCTCCCGGGGCAGGACCGTTGTCCGTGACGTGTTGGACAAGCTGAGCCTGGTACAGAAGGTGTTCGTTACCGCCGGGCAGTACGACCGCACGCTGGCGGAGCGGATGCCGGAGATCATCGACGACGTGCTGGAGCAGGCCGAACAGTCGGCCAGCACTCCAGAGGTCCGCGAGCGGATTGTTGCTGCCGCGCTCGCGGCGCTGGGCGGCAGCGGACCAGGCGCGCCTGGCGACGACGCGCGGCGTGGGGCCGACGTTGAGGTCGCCGCCGACCATGCCGGCACCACGGACCACACCGCCGGCCCCGCCAGCGGCGAGCAGGCCGCCATCGCTCCTGGGTCGTCGGACCCCTCTGGCGGCGCGCTGGCGGAAGCGCTGGTTGCCATCGCCGGGCGCCTGCTGGAGCTGCTGGCGGCAACGCCGGAGGAGAGGGTGCAGCGCTGGGTGGCCGGTCTGTGGGATCGGGAAGGTGGTCAAACCCTCAGCCAGCTGGCCGCCCGCTATCTGCGCGTATCCGAGCGAGATGTCGCCGACGCGCTCGCCAATCGCCTACTCACCGCGTTGGCCAACCCGGAGGTGCAGGCGCAGATCAGCGCCATCGTGCCCGAGCTACTCGCCGGCGGCGAAGGGTCTCCCACCCTCGGGGAGCTTCTCGACCTGGATGCGGAGGATGCTGCACGCGTCGACCGCTGGATCGCCGCGCGTCTTGGCGACTACCTGTCGCGCCAGATCCCACGGCTGGTCGAGACTCTGGACGTACAGCGGCTGGTGGTGGAGCGCATCGACGGCCTGGCCGTGGAGGATGTGGAGCGCCTGCTCCTGATCGTCATCGCTCACCACCTGAAGTGGATCAACGCGTTCGGGGCGGTCATCGGCGCCCTGATAGGTGTGGTGCAGCTTCTGCTCCGCTTCTTGCCCGCCGCCTAGCGGCTGCTGGTGCCGCATCGTGCCAGTTTGACTGCCCCATAGGTTCCGTATACGCTGCGCTGCCATACACGGCGTGGGTGAGCCCAGGGTACTCATCGTCGAGGACGAGGCTGCCGCGCGAGAGCTGATCGAGGAGATCCTCGCCGAGGACGGCTACGATATCCACAATGCCGAGACCGGCCAGGAGGCGCTTCGCCAGGCGGACGGCGAGGTGGACGTCGTTCTGCTCGATATTCTCCTCCCCGACATGAACGGCTTCGACCTGGTCACGGAGCTACAGGGTCACGATTCGCCGCCACAGATAGTCGCCGTCTCCGGAATGGACGAGGTCGAGTACCTGCAAAGGGCGGTCGCCTCCGGCGTCGACGATTTCATCAGGAAGCCGATCTCTCCCACCGAGCTGCGCGCGAGGGTGCGTGCAGCGGTGCAGCGGTACGGCAGCCAGCAAAGCCTGATAAAGGACCGCGAGTTCTTTCGCAAGGCCGCGGCGGAGGAGGAGCGACTCTCCTCCCTGGTGCTCGATCACAACGCCTCTCTGCGTGAAGCCAACGAGCGCATCCAGCGTCTGAACGAGGATCTCGAACAGGCTAACCATGAGCTCGAGGAGCTTGCCGCCAACGATCCGCTGTCCGGGTTGCTCAATCGACGCTCCCTGTTCAAGAAGATCGATGCTGACCTCGAGCGAACACGCCGACATGCCGCAGCGTTGACGGCGATCCTGGTGGATATCGACGACTTCAAGGCGGTCAACGACACGTATGGGCATGTCTGTGGCGATCACGTCATCCGCGAGCTGGGCGGTTGCATGCAGCGTACGTTGCGTCGTTACGACTACGCCGGCCGCTACGGCGGCGAGGAGTTCATGATGGTGTTGCTCGACACCGATGAGGCCAGCGCCGCTGTGGTGGCCGGGCGCTTGCTCGACGCGGTGCGGGCGATCGACTTCGACTGCGACGGCCGAGAGTTCCCGGTAACCGTGTCCGTCGGCGTGGCCCAGCATGTGGACGGGGATACCCCGGAGAGCTGGATCGACAGTGCGGACCAGGCTCTGTACAAGGCGAAACAGGCCGGCAAGGACAGGGTCGAGCGCGCCGAGCGCGCAACCACCACTGCGACGCCGGGGTAGTCGGGTGTCCGCGGCAACCGTGTCCGCGCCCTATCCCGCGGGTGCGCGCTAGCTATCCACGTCTCGCGTCGACAGCCACGTTTCCAGCGCGTTCAGTCGGTTTGTCAGCGAGATCTGCCCCCGCTCCCGAACGAAGGCCACGTCTACGGAGCGCAGCGCCGCCACCGCGTAGAGCAGCAGGCCCCGGTCGGTGGGAAACGCTACGACCAGAGTGCGGAAGTTGCCCGGCGGAACCAGTGGAACGATCGACAGCCACATGGTCGTGATGTTGGTCAGCTGCAGGGCTACGCTGCCGTGGTCGGCGCGGTAGGTGGCCTCGTACAGGTTGCGTCCGAAGGTGCTGTCGCGCTGGTAGAGGAGCAGCGTCTCTTCCGGCGGGAGCGTTGCGACGACCGGGTCCGGAAGGGGCTCTCGGCTGGTGCGGTCGGCCACGAAGAACGACTCGTGGTACAGGATTCGACGGCGGTTACGGGAAGCGGAGAAGTACTCCACACCGCGCAGCTCGCTGACCGCTTGCAGCGAGTTGTAGAGGGGCACGAGATCGCAGCCTTCTCTCGGGATCAACCGTAGCAGCTCGGTTCCATAGGTGGGCTCAAGCGACGCGATGCTCTGCAGCTGCTCTACCACCCGCGGCGTTGGCGCCATCGCCGGCGCGTCGCCGGCAGTCAGTGCCCGCTGGATGGGGCCGGCGGCCAACTGGTCGCGGAGCGAGGCGTCGGCGATGATGCTCGACAGCGGCGGGCAGCTGGCGGTGCCATCCTGCGTCTCACCCCAGCTAGCTGCCGCCGTCAGGCCCAGCAGCACCGTCAGCGACAACGCGCCAGCGGGAGGCTTTCCGTGAGCGAACACCCTACAGCCCCTTCTGGAAGCCACCGTACGAACAACCCGTCGCCCTACTCAACTCGCACCGTCGCAATATCTGGTGGCGGCACGGCGGGGCATATCTTCCCCGCGCTGGCGGTGGCCGCCGAGCTGGTGCATGCAGCCACCCTGCTTCACGACGATGTGGTCGACGGGTCAGAGCAGCGCCGCGGGAAAAAGGCCGCCAACCTCATCTGGGGAAACCAGGCCACGGTGCTGGTCGGAGATTTCCTGTTCAGCCGTGCCTTCGAACTCATGGTCGAGGATGGCAGCCTGAAAGTCCTCAAGATCCTTTCTGGCGCTTCGGCCGTCATCGCGCAGGGTGAGGTCGACCAGCTGCAGACGCAGCGGCGTATCGACACGACCGAAGAACGCTACTTGCAGGTCATCACCGCTAAAACGGCCGTTCTGTTCGCGGCGGCATGCCAGATCGCCGGCGTCGTTTCGGAGCGCGGGGAGGAAGTGGAGGCGAAGCTGGAAAGCTTCGGCCGCAATCTCGGCATCGCCTTCCAGCTCACCAACATCGCCAGGGATATCGTCGACGACGCCCGGATCGGGCGCTGCTATCTGCCGCTGGCCTGGCTCGACGAGGTCG
>CAJWOB010000132.1 GCA_913043885.1 uncultured Spirochaetaceae bacterium
CAGTGACGCCCCAATCGCGGCAGACTGCGCCTGCCGGGTGTGCCAGGGGGGGTATAGCCGCGGCTACCTGCGCCACCTGTTCAACCAGAACGAGATCATGGCCGCGGTGGCCACCACCTTGCACAATCTCAGCTACATGGCGGACCTGATGGCACGTATGCGCGCGGCCATCGTTGCCGGCACGTTCGCACAGTTTCGGCGCTCGTTCCTTGCCGGCTATCAGCGTCCGGGGGGAGGCTCGGTTGCCGGCTCCAGCTGACGGTAGGCCGCGGGCCGCGGCGTTCCTGCTAATGGTGCTGACCGCCGCCTCGCGCCTGCTCGGGTTCGTCCGCATTGCGGTCATCGGCGCGGTATTCGGAGCCTCCGGCAGCGCCGACGTGCTCAATGCCGTGTTCATGATCCCCAACAACCTCCGCAAGCTGCTTGCGGAAGGGGCGCTGTCCGCCGCCCTTATTCCGGAGCTGGCCACGCAGGCCGGCAGCGACCGTGCGGCGGGACGAGATCTGGTGCGCCGGCTAGTTGCCGTGCTGCTGCTGTTCGCGGTGCCCCTGGTGGCTGTGGCAGTGCTGTTGGCGGAGCCGGTAACGCACGCGCTGCTCGACTTCCCCGAGCCCTGGAAGATGCAGGACACCGCGTCCCTGTTTCGGCTCGTGTTCCCCTACATCCTGCTGGTGAGCGTCAGCGCGTTGACGATGGCGGCGCTCAACACGGACGAGGTATTCGGCGTTCCGGCGCTCGCACCGCTGCTGTTCTCGATCTGCGTCATCGGCGCCATTCTTCTGTGGAGCAACGCTCTGGGCCCGTTCGCGGCGGGAGTCGGCATTCTCGCCGGAGGGGTGGCCGGAATCGTGGTGCAGCTACCGGCTTTCGTGCAGCGCGGCTATAGCCTGGCGCCTCTGCCGCAGCTGCGTAACGCCGCCCTCGCCCGGGTGGGCAAGCAGTGGCTGCCGGTGGTGGCGTCGTCGTCGATCTTCGCCGTCGCGCAGCAGGTGGCGATCATATTCGCCACCGGACTGGAGGATGGCAGCGCATCGGCGCTCTCCAACGCGCTGGTGTTCTGGCAGCTGCCGTTCGGTATCTTCTCCGTGTCAGTGGTAACCGCTCACTTTCCGCGGATGAGCCGTCTGGCCGCCGGCGGCGAGCGCGCTCCACTGGCTGCGACGTTCGGCGAGGGCGCCGGCCTCATCGCCGCGCTGCTGGTGCCCGCCGCGCTTTTCTATCTGCTACTCGGTGAGCGTGCGATCCAGGTGGCGCTGGAGCGGGGCTCGTTCTCATCCGCCGGCACGGTGCTCGCCGGCCGGGTGCTGGCTGGGTATGCGGTGGGGCTGGTGCCGGTCGGCCTGTTCACCTTCGCGCAGCGGTACTTCTACGCCGTTCGCGACTATCGCACGCCGTTCCTGACTGCAGTGCTGGTGGTGGTCATCGACATCCCGCTGTCGCTGGTGCTCAAGGAGACCTCGTTGCGCGTTGCCGGGCTGTCGTTGGCGAACTCCATCGCGTTCGCGGTGGGGGCAGTGGTACTGCTCCTCAAGGCCCGCGCGCAGTTGGCCGACGTGAGAGATAGGGGACGTTGGCTCACCACGGCACGGATGTTGGTCGCCAACGCGCCGCTGGCGGGGTTGTTGGTTGTGTCACGGCTGGTGACCGCAGACTGGTGGCAGCCGGCCAGTACCTGGCGCAACGCCCTGCTGTTGGCTGTGATCGGCCTGGCGGCCGTTGCCGCCGTGCTCTTCATGTATAGAAAACTGCACATCGATGTGCTGCCGGCGCGTTCGGCGCCCAGGGATAGGACGCGGTGACCGGCGCTGGGCGTACACGAGAGGTGGAACGAGGCCCCGCGGAGGCGTCCGCGCGTCGTGATGTTGCGACGGGATTGAGACGCCTCGCCTGGGCAGTGTGTGTGTGGCTGGTGGTGCCGACACTAGGCGTGGCGGTCGAGGATGAATCGGGTGAAGCCGCGGAGGTGGAGTCGACGCTGGCGACGTGGCGGGACACGCTGCGCTTTGGGATCGACAGTGAGATCCTCGAGCTGATCGGTGAGCTGGATCGCAACCGGGAGGTTGGCCTCAACGCCGAGCTGGTTGCTCTCGCCGGGGACTCGGCCAACCCCGATGTGGTGCGCGCCATCATCGAGATGTTCCGACGAATCGAAGACGTCGCGCTGGCGCAGAAGGCGAGCGACATCGTCGCGCGTGAGGGCGAAGCGGTTGCCGGTGGAACGACGACCAGGGATGGCCGCCAGCGATCGCTGCTGACGGCCGCGATCTACTACCTCGGCGACCTTGGGCAGGCGGGGTCGGCTGAGCTCATGCGCCCGCTGCTAGAACACGAGGACACGCTGGTGGCAACTGCAGCGATTGCGGCGATCGGCGGAAGTGGTGGTCGGGACGAGGTACCAGACCTGCTGGAGCGGCTCGATGATCTGGCTTTCCCGGCCGATCTCAAGCCCGAGTTGCTGCTCGCACTCGGGGCGATAGGCGCCGAAAGCGCGGTCGAACGACTCGAGGAGGTGGTTGCCGACACCGCCAATCCGCGGGTGTGGCGCATGTACGCCAGCGACTCGCTCGGAAAGATCGGGGCGGGCAGCTCCTTGCCGGTGTTGCGCGCTGTCCTCAGCGAGGACGATCCGCAGCTCAAGGCGTACGCCGCCAGTGCCATAGGCCAGTACGATTCCTCCGACGCCAACGACGCGCTGATCGCCGGATTACGCGACGGGCACTGGAGCGTGCGCGAAGCGTCCGCGATGGGCTTGGGGCGAACCAGCGCAAGTGATGCTGTAGACATCCTCCGCTACAAAGCGGAGCGCGACCCGGAGGAGAAGGTTCGCCTCGCGGCCATCGACGCTCTGGCGCAGATTGGCGCTCCGCAGTCCCGCTCATATCTGCAAGAGACCGCGGGGGCCGATGATGCGTCTCTTGGCGTGCGCGACCGCGCGGTGCGGTCGATCATCCGCCACGACCTGGAGCCGTCCACAGCATTCCTCGAGGAGATGATCGACGCAGAGTGGGGGAGGTCGCCTCCCACACTGCTGATGGCGATGGCCCAGGAGCTGGCTGAGCACGGTCAGGCTTCGCTCCAGAAGTTCTACGAGCGTTTTCTGGGGAGCGTGCATCCGGGTATTCGCGTCTACGGGATCCGCGGCATCGCCCGTGGGGAGCTGCGCGGTATGCGCAACGCAATCGAGGCGCTGCGTGTTGGCGACGGCGTCGCCGCGGTGCGCGTCGAGGCCGAGCTTGCCCTGCAGAAGCTGGGGGGCGGCGCAGAAGCGGCAACCCCAGCCGCGGCGCCGGCTACTCCCTGACCCCCATCACCTCCGCCACGGTAAGGCCGGCGGAGACACTGCGCATCAGCTCGTTCAGCTCGTCGAGCGGCGAGCGGTAGCGGTCGAATGTCAGCGTGAGCGTGTGGCCCGTGTCGCTGCGAACGGTTAGCGGCACGCCGATGCAGTCGGCCAGGCCCTTGCCGAGGCCGGGGAAGCGGTCACCATCCAGGGGCGTGAACCGGTAGCGTTTGCCGTCGTTGCTTACCTCAGCGACGTGGGGCGGCAGTGGACGGAGGAATACCAGGAACGCGGAGCGCCCCCCACCGACGCTGGCGGGATGGCCGGGTCGGACCACCCGCACGTTGCGGAGCCGATCGCGGCGGCTCTGCCCCTCCACCCGCATCTCGATGGCATCGTGCGCCACCTCGTGGGCGGCACGGGCAGCTCCAAAGACTGCGAGCTCGTTACGGAGCGACCGAAACAGCAGGAACAGTAGAGCGGCCGCCACCACGGCAACCACGGTGATGAGCAGGGCTGTCAGCACCGTGCGCGACAGCTCGGTGGTCGCCCTTGATGTGAAGCGAAGCTCGACGCTATACGGGACCACCCGCAGGTTGCCGGCGAACACGACCTCGGCGGTCATGGCCTGCTCTCCGGTCGCCACGTCGTCGGGCAGGAGCAGCGGCACTGCGAGCGTCGCCGCCTGACCGGGCGCCACTGTTGCCGCCCGCTCTCCGATCAATAGCTCGACGCCTCGCACCGTGACGCCGGTTATGCGCGGACGGATCGGTTGCGCCGTGTGATTGGTGATGGTGATCGGGACCGACATGCGCCGGCCGACGGTGCCGAGGTGGTCGGGGAGCGTCAGCGTGGGGAGGCCCAGAACGCGGTCGATGGTGCGACGGGACACGTCGGCAGACTCGGTGCCGGCACCTGACGCATCGTCGGTCGCATCGGCGCCCTCTTGGCCACTTGCATCGTCAGTCGCCGCGCCTCGCTCGAGTGGCACCACCGCGGCGTCGCCCGCTACCCGGCGCACCGCCTCCAGGAGGGCGGAGCGGTCTACCTGGGCAGCTGCATCAGTTGCATCCTCGGTCGCATCGGCGCCCGCTTGGCCATTGGCGGCCCCGGCGCCCGGGCGACCCGGTTGGCCAGTTGCATCCTCCGCCAGCTGCAGCACCCGCACGCTCCACCCGTCGCGACGTATCTCCCGCACGCTGCTGACCAGCGCAGCCAGCACCTGCTCGAACGAGACGTCCCAGGCCGCTCCTGGCGGTGGATCGTGGATGCCGTCGGTTAGCAGGATGATGTTGCGATTCGTTGGGCTTCCGGCGGCGCCGGCCACCCGTGCCGCTCCCTGCGCGTATCCGCCCAGGAACTCGACCGCGCGCACCAGGTCGGTGTAGGCGCCCAGCCCATCCAGCCGCACCAGCTGATCCACCAACTGACGGAAGCGGTCTGGCGCCGTAATCCGCTGGGAGAACACCACCCTGGCGGTCGTGTCGAAGGTGAGGAGGTGGAAGGAGTCGCCGGGTTGGACGCGGGTCAGCACCTCGCTGAGCACATAGCCCACCACGTCGTCGAACTTGGTGAACATCGACTCGGAGGTGTCGACCATCACGATGAAGTCGACGCCTTCGGCAACAGCCGGCGCGGGTGCAAGCGCGGCCAGCGTCAACGCCCCCGCGACGGCGGCGGCCGCGCCGAACCTACCCACTGTGACGCGGCGCTGAGCGATCGTCGTGGTGGCTGTTCTCAGGTTGCCGCGGCGACCTCTTCTGGCTGGAACGTTCCGATCTTGTCGATCTTGTCGATGCGGTAGTGGAAGCTCTTCTCGTTGATGCTGAATTGTAGCTCGTCGTTGCGGCGATGGCTCCACAGCTCCGCCCCCAATGGCGACAGGTAGGAGATGATGTTGCGACCAGGGTCGGACTCCCACGGACCGAGGATAACGTACTCCTCCGTGTCGGAGGTCTCCACGTTGGTGAGGGCCACCCGCGTGCCGAACGAGATCTCGCCGTCGCTGGCCTCCTCCAGGTCGAAGATCTGTGCGTTCTGCAGATCCTCCTGCAGTCGCGACACGCTGTTCTTCAGCTGCTCCTGCTTCTCCAGGGCCGCCTTGTACTCCGCGTTTTCGCGCAGGTCGCCCTTCTGCAGCGCCAGACCGATCTCCTTGGAGTTCTCCGGAATCTCCGACTCGATGATGTGGCGCAGTTCCCGCTGCTTGAGCTCGTAGCCGGCGCGCGTGACCAACAGGCCAAGTCGAACGCGATCTATCTCCTCTTCGTCCGAGAACTGAAGGTCGGGGAAGCGCTCCTTTACGCGCTGGCGAATTCGGATCTTGATGGACGGATCCAACTCACGCACATCCTCCACCAGGGTGTAGATACGCTCGGTCGAGTCTTGGTCGGCATCTGCGAGGAAGGCGGTGAGGATCTCCTCCTTGAAGAGGTAGTCGTGAATCTGCCGATTGAGCTTCCGATTCACCTGCGGCAGCCGCTTGTTGCCGATGTCGCGGGAAGTGATGTCGAGCAGGTGGATCATGCCGATCATCACCTTCTCCCGCAGCACCCCGGCGCTCTCCAGCCAGCCGCCATCCGACTCGTTGCGGACCAGCCACACGAACGGCGCGCGGTGCTCGCGATAGTCGTCGACCACGGTGCGAATGAGCGCTTGCACCGTTTCGCTCTCCTTGGCGGCCTCCAGCGCATCGATCGGTGCCCGCGACGGGCTATGCAGGAATACCCGCGAGAACAACGGAGGCCAGCCTGGCACGTCGTTGCGGATGTGCTGCAGTAGCTGCTTCGCCATCCCCGACCCATCGATCACCTCGTACAGGGTCTCGAGCTCCGTCACATCGGCGAACAGGTCGACGAAGCTGTTGGTTTGCCCGGGGTCGAGGTGGGGGTGGGAGGCGCTCAGACGGTCGACGATCAAGAAACTGGCGATGGCCTGCTCGGGCGCCACCGAGCCGATCTCCGGCCGCAGCAGACTGGCAAAGTACTGCACCATCTCCGGGAGGTACTCCGAATGAGGCTCGCCATGCTCGAGGAAGTCCTCCAGCGCTTGTAGCCGGTGGAAGAAGTCCTTCTCCGCCCGGAACTTGTTGAAGGTCTTCTCCTCGAAGGTGATCGGCGTCTCCCGCACCGAGAACTGATCGAGCTTGTCGCCGACGTTGCCGAACTGCGGGTCGGTCTTGAGTAAGCGGCGTGCGGTCGTGCTCCACTTGGTCCACTCGCCCGGGGTCAGAATGCGGGGCACCAGCACCGCCTTTACCCGCTTCATGTCCGCGGAGTTGTCGAAGCTGCGAATGATGGTGCGCAGCGCCCACGAGTGGTCTTCCTTTACCTTCGCGGTGAGCTCCTCGCGCGGCATCGTGGCGCGGAGCACCCAGATGTGGTCGCGGGTGAGGATCTGTAGCGACGCCACCGCCATCTTCAACGACATGCCGTGGCCCCGCTTCTTCAGGAAGTCAATGGTGAACTGGTCGTCGGCGATGGACTTGATCCGCCCGAGGCCGAAGGTGCGGTGGAACACGTAGTTGCCTTCGTCGAAGCTGATGTGCTTCTCGAAGTCGGCGATCGCCTCGTGTACGTTCTTCCACGACTGGCCGAGGTGGGACAGCTCGATGTACTCGTTGAGGTGGCTGTGGTCGGCGTAGCGCTGGCGGTAGACGTCGATGATCTCGCTACGTGCTGCCTGGTTGCGCGGGTCGTGGGAGAGGATCTTCTTCAGGATGTGCGCCGCGGACTCCCAGTTGCCCGCTTCCTTGTAGTGGGGGTACAGGGCCTCCAGCAGGGACACGGCTCGCTC
>CAJWOB010000133.1 GCA_913043885.1 uncultured Spirochaetaceae bacterium
GGCGGGCTCGGCTGCGCCGTCGTCAATCCGCCTGTCTCGCCAGAGCGACTGGCCCACTACGCGCTGGGCCGACTGGCGGGCACGCACGTGGATGCAGTCGTCTTCACCGTAGGCTCAGTCGCCGGCTACACCACCTCATACCCGACCAACGTCGATGGCATGGAGTTCCTGGTCGATCGTCTGGACGCGGGAGCGACGCTCGGCGATGCCGGACAGTGGCGCCGCGCTCAGAATCTCAAGGGCCTCTGGGACGCTGGCCACGATCCGTTCCAGATCGTCATGGAGGAGAGCCGGCGGCTGGGCATGGACTTCTGGCTGCAACTGCGCATGAACGACTGGCATCACGTGGATGCCAGCGGCAAGAACTACCGGCTGATCGGTAGCGAATGGTACGAGGGGCACCCCGAGTATCTAATCGGTGCCGACGGCGCCGCCGGGTGGCCGGAGCAGCTGGCCAGTAGCCTGCAGTGGTTCCAGGACTTCGCCCACGACGAGGTGAGGCGGCTGCGACTGGAGGTGGCGGCCGAAGCGGTGGAACGCTACGACGTCGACGGCTGGGAGTACGACTTCATTCGCTGCCCCGGCCTGTTCAAGCACGGCCAGGAGCGGGCGAACGCGCATCTGATCACTACCCTCATTCGCGACACTCGAGCCATGCTGGACGAGCGCGCCAGGGCCCGGGGCCGCCCGCTGCCATTTTCGGTGCGGGTGCCCAACACCATCGAGGGCTGCAGCATGCTGGGCATCGACGTGCTGGAGTGGATGGCGGACGACCTCGTCGACATCGTGGTGCCCTGCTCCTTCTTTGCCCAGGACACCGAAGAGGACGCCTCCGAGTGGGTGGCTGCGGCGGCAGACACTCCGGCGCGCATCCACTTCGGCATGGACGAGGGCTACCTCACCGGCGCCAATCAGGGGCGTGGGGTGCCCTACTATCAGGTCCCCGACCCGATTATGCAGGCGCTCACCGCGGAGATGGTCCGTGGCATCGCGGCCCGGCACTGGCGGGCCGGCGTCGACGGCATCTATCTATTCAACGGTCCCGGCACCGCGTACACGTACGGCTACGACAAGGAGGAGGTGCTCACGGAGATCGGATCGCCGTTGCGCATCCAGCACAAGGACAAGCACTACGTGGTGATGCGCCGCAACGGCTCGTTCCCCAATTGCTTTCCCCAGGAGTACTCGCTGCCGGCCGAGCTGGGCACCTCAGCCACGACGTTCGCGATCGACGTCGCCGATGATATTGCCGGTGCCGGGGCACGGGTCGAGGCGGTGACGCTGAAGCTACTGTTCGACGAGGCGTGCCACGCCGATCGGCTCGATGTCCGACTGAATGGCCGTCCGCTCGTGTGTGCCAATCCCCTGTTACCGGGAAGGCCAGCTCCCGGCCACAAGTACTGGGCGGTGTACGATCTGACCGCCGATCCGCCGGCGCAGGGAGACAACGAAGTCCAGGTCGCCGTCCAGCGTACCGAGCGGCTGGCCGAGGAGCTCCCTCTCGTCGTCAGCGATATCGAGCTGGAGGTCAGCTACCGGTATCCGAACGGACCCTGGAAGCATCCTCCCGGATTCGACCCGCGCACTTAGTTGCCGCTAGCGGCCACGCCGGTCGCCAACGGCACCCGGTGAGCCGGGGTACGCCCCGGTCCGTGCCGGTAGCGTGCCGGTCGGATACTCATAGCTCACCTCGATCTCGGCATCCTCGACGCTAATCGGTAGCTCGCCGGCGGTGCGCTCGTTGCGCGTCCGGGCGCGAACGGTCACTACGTTCTGGCCCGCCCGCGGCGGGTTCTCGGCCAGGTCGAAGATCTGCCACGCATCGTTGCTGCCCCGCGTACTTGGCTGCAGCGGGTTACCGTTCGTCACCTCGGCGCCGTTCAGCGTTACCTCGAGGTCGTCATCGATGCTGACGTTGGTAAGGTGCAGCAACAGCCGGGTAGCGCGCACCAGGTCGGCATTGGCGGTGACGTCATCGACCACGTCGAAGTGGAGCTCCGTGGCATCCGAGGTCACCTCCACTGGGATCTGTCGCTCGGTCTTCAGGCAGTTCGGAAAGCTCGGATGTGACCGGGTCAGCGCATAGGACTTGTCGCGGTGGCGGAGCCGGTCGGGCGAGACCACATCATCAAGTATTGGCGCCAGCTCATGGTCATAGGTGAGCGAGGAGCCGAACCAGTTGAACACGTAGATGCCGTCGACACCGCGGTCGTGGTGACGGGCGGCGAGACCACGAATCATCTCGTCCGTCATGTCGCTCATCAACGGCGGGTTGTAGAACCAGCGGTTGAACCCGCCGTTGTGCCCCGCGAGGTAACCCTCCTCGAGGCAGGCGAGCATCGTCACCGGGGTGTCGGCGGCCAGCGCCACCCACTCGCTGACGTCGTGCTCGAGATCCTGGGCGAAGAAAGGAGAGCTCACCACGACATCCACTAGATGGTCGGCGACCCATTCCTCCACGTCGAGGCCGAGCCGTCGGGTGCCGTCCAGGGTGGGTGGCAGCCGCACCGCCAACCCAACCGGGCGGCCTCTGGTCTTGGCCACCTCGTCCAACCCCTGTCGCGTCTCCCGGATCAACTGCGTCATCAGGTGGGCGTTCTTGCGCTCCTCCCCGAACGCGAAGTAGCCGGGCACGCGCATGAAGTCGAACAGAAAGCCGGTACAGTCGTAGCGTTCGCACACCTCGATGGCGATGTCGCGCCGCATCGCCCGTACCTCGTCGTGGACGTAATCCTGCAGCCAGGTCATCACCTCCTGGTGCTGTGGATGGTCGCTCCAGCCGGCGGCGCCGCGCTCGCCGATCAGCAGCTCTAGCCGCTCCTCGTAGAAGCGACTGCCACCGAGTCGATACACCTTCCCCTCGCCAGTGTCGACGTGGTGCCAGTCGTTCATGCTCAGTCGAAACCAAGGGTCGATGCCCAGACGATGCGCCTCGTCGACGTGGACCTCCAGGTGATCGACACCGGCCGCCGCCGAGCGCTTCAGATTCTCGGCATGCTTCCAGTAGCGTAGGTCGCCGAGTACCGCACCGCGCTCGTAGCGGTCGATCAGGTATTCCATCTGCGTCTTCTTCGATTTGAAGGCGGTGACGTAGCCTGCGTCCGGCCCGATGCCGCCGACATAGGCATCCACCGGGCCGCCCTCGAACTGGCCGAAGTGGGACATGGCCGCCGTCTCAGGGGCCATCGGCGGATTGAAGTACGACTCGAAGCCGTGGTTGATGTCCCACATCAACCGGTAATGGCGCTGCAGTCGGCCCGCCGGCTTGGTGGAGCTCATGGTACGCCCACCGGATGTTGCTTCGCTCACGCTGTCCTCCCTGGGTACCGGTCACCGTAGCCGAGGCGCCGGCCGGGGTCGAGCCCGCCACGTTCGCGCTACCATCGGCCCATGGATCAGCGGATCGATCTCTCGCCCTCGCACCTTGCCGCGGTCGACCGGCCACGACGCATCATCGACCAGATGGACGCGGCCACACCGCGTGACCTCTACGGCATCGACATGGACGAGTGGCTGCGTCTGCGCTTCCACCACGCCGATCTCGACGGCACCCAGATCGACGGATTCTGGTGGGACATCAGCAACAGTGAGGAGGCGTACGCGCTGTACGAGACCCCGAGCCGGCCGCTGCTCCACGACCCGCCTCTACAGAAATGGCGCGACGCTGGTATCGACTACGTGGGCACCTTGTTGGAGGAGACGCGGCGCCGCGATCTCGAGGTGTTCTGGAGCCACCGCGTCGGTCCGGTAGACCCCGCCCAGCCGTGGGCGGAGATTCCCCTCGACCATCCGGGGCGCCGCAACTACCTCAAGCAGGAGCATCCCGACTGGGTGCAGAAGTGCTGGTGGTGGCAGGGACTCTACGACCTGTCCTCCGCCGGGCTTCGCCAGCACAAAGTGGACGTGCTCCGCGAGCATCTGCAGTGTTATCCCTTCGACGGCATCCAACTGGACTTCTCCCGCCACCAGCCGTGCCTGCCCCTTGGCAGACAGTGGCAGCTCCGCGACGAGGGGACCACCTTCGTGCGCATGATCCGGGAGATGATGATGGAGGTAGGACGGGAGCAGGAACGGCCGATTCTGCTGGCGGTAAAGGTGCCGGAGACGGTAGCCGGCTGCGCCATCGATGGGCTGGATGTCGCCCGTTGGGCTCGCGAGCTGCTGGTGGACATCTTCGTTATCGGGTCGCGCACCATCACCGTCGATGTCGCCGACTTCCGCAGGATCACCGCCGGCACCCCGATCAAGGTGGCGGCCACCCACGATGCCCATCACTCCACCGACGGCTACTGCAGCCCCTCGTTGGACGTGTTTCTTGGCGTATTCAGTAACTTCTGGGCGCAGGGCGCGGACTTCGTCACCGTCTTCAACTGGCCGACGGCACCGGAAGAGGAATACACCCGCCTCGGTAGCGTCGGCGATGTGATAGCGGGTACCTACGAGCAGCACACCGAGGCGATGTACCTGGTCGGCGGCGCGGCGTCGATGCGGGGCCGTGCCAAGACCTTCGTGGCGGAGCGGCGCGGTGGCTTTCCCTGGACCGACGACGGCTGCTTCTACTGCCGCAACGACGACCGGCCGCTGCCACGGGAGTTGCCCAATCACGGCGCAGGCGTGGAGATACTGGTGTTCATCTGGGACGCCGACGCCGTGTCGAGCCCTGGCGGCGAGCTTCAGATCGTCCTGTGGGCGGCAGCATCGGCCGACAAGATCGAAGCCCGCCTCGGTGGAGCGCTGCTGGCGGAAGTTGCCCGCGACCCCGACTGGAAGGACGCGCAGATCTATGGGGACAAGCCGCAGCTGCCGGCGGGCAACGTGCCCAACTATGTGGTCGACCCCGAGCAGCAGCTGCTCATGCTTCGTTTCCGTCTGCCGCCTGGGGTGGTGGTCGTCGGCAAGAACACGGTCCGCCTGCGGTTGCTGGAGCGCTCCGCCTACCGACCGAGGATGCGGGGAACCGCGATAGTCGTGGAGAAGACGGAGGTGCAACTCGCCCCGCATGCATGATGAGCTGCGCCCCCGCAGTAAGGCGGTGCTCATCGCCGTGCTGCTGGCCGCGACCTACGCGCTCGGCAGCTACCTGTTCCTGGTCCTGCTGTCGCTGGTCGGGTTGCTGCGGGACGAGCTGACGCTGGCGGCTGCGCGTGGCGATGTGGGCCGCGTCTGGAGGCCCCTCGTCGGATACGCTGGCCCACTGGTGCTCGCTGCCGCACTGCTGGCGACATGGGCGCTGGTGCCCCGGGCCTACCTCCGCTACGGCGTACGGGTCGGCTGGTTTCGCCGCTCGGTGACGGAGGGCACCCATCCCAGCCACCTGTCGCTCGGCTCCGGGTATCGCGTGCTCATTGGGCGGTTCTCCCTGGTTGCCGGCGGGCACCTGGGCCTGCTGGCGCTGGCGCAGACGGGGCGCGCCGCCATTCTGCTCGGCCGCGACACCGCGGATGCAGGAGCCACACCCGGCATCACACTGCTGACGGTGCCGCTGGCAGCCCTGGCGCTCGCCGGCGTCGCGGGCGGCATAGCGCTGCTGCGCCGCGAGAAGCGGGCGTCCGCCAGCCGACCCTAGCCGCGCTACCTGCCGGCCGGCGGGCCCGGCGCCGGTGCCAAGATCGCCAGCGCCTGATCGACGTCTACCGCGGAGAGCTCGGTTGCTGTCCCGTCGGGCCATGCAACCTCGACGCTGGCGGGGCCTGCCCAGTCGCCCAGACCAAAGTGGAGGGTCAGCTCCGACGTGGCGAAGTAGCCGCCGGTACCTACCACCCGTACCTGCAACCCGAGGCCGGTGGTTACCCGTACCCTGGCACCCCAGCCGTGCGGTGCGAGTGCCGGCGTCGCCGACGTGTCCAGACTGATCCGTAACCAGTGGCCGACCGTACGATCGTTGCGAAACAGGGAGGGCCCGTCGCCGTGATTGAAGATGAGGATGTCCTGGTCGCCGTCGCGGTCGTAGTCCAGGTGCACCAGGCCGCGCCCCTGTCGCGTGTGGCGCAGGCCTGCGGCGTCGGCCACCTCGACGAAAAGCGGCACCCCATCCTCGTTGCCGAGGTTGCGGAACAGGAAGGTGGGTTGGCCGTCCCACTCCATCACCCCCGCGCCGTTGGGCTCCCCCCAGCCGGTGGTGGTGACCAGGTCAATGCGCCCGTCGTGGTCGAGGTCGGCGGCCGCCACCCCCCAGCCCCAGCCACCCTGCAGGACACCGGCAACCGAGGCGCTCTCGCGAAACCGATCGGGGCCACTACTGAGGTAGAGGGTGTTACCGGTACCCGGCGTACGGTGTAGCGGCGCGCGGGTGTAGACGCTGGTGACGTACCAGTCCTGCATCCCATCGCCGTCGAGGTCCGACACCGCGAGCCCCATGCCGTTCGCTTCGCGGCCAGCACCGGCGTTGCGGGTGGCATCGCGGAAGGTGCCGTCGCCGTTGTTGCGGTAGTAGCGACTGCTGCCGAAGTCCCCGGCCACCAGCAGCTCGGGATAGAAGTCGCCGTTCAGATCGACGAAGCGGCTCGCGAATGCGAGCACGTCGTCTTCCGCGATGCCGGCCGCCCTCGTCACCTCGACAAACGTTACCGCGCCCTCGGCTCCTGGCACCTCGGTTCCGTCGTTGCGGAACAGAACGTTGCCGGTCCCGCCGGGCTCCCACCCCGCGACGAACAGATCGAGGTCGCCGTCCAGGTCGTAGTCACCGAAGGCCGGTGCGATGCCGCCGACGTTGCTAGCCAGCCGCCGATCCGGATCGAGATAGCGGGCGCAGCAGGAGAAGGTGCCATCGCCGCGGTTGAGGTACAGCATGAGCCGACCATGCGGTGGTAACGCCGGATCGCCGGTCCGCAACGTGGGGATGAACAGATCTAGCGCGCCGTCGCCGTTGACGTCGGCCGCTGCCGCACCTTGCGCTCGATGTACCGCGGCAACGCCGGCGGGCGCAGCCACATCGACGAAGGTGCCATCTCCTCGGTTCTGGAAGAGTCGATCGGGCGCGCCACCACCGGTGGCATAGAACACATCCGGCCAGCCGTCGCCGTTGAAATCGCCGACTGC